>JADBON010000251.1:0-2621 GCA_015656305.1 Alistipes sp. | reverse complement strand
AGGTAATCAGCCAGTTAAGGTAGGTACCAATGGCAAGACCGATAGCAACCCAAGCGGCATCTGCCACACCGCACCAGTAAGCAACACCGGGCAGACCCATGAGAAGCCAGCCACTCATATCGGAAGCTTCTGCACTCATAGCGGTAACCCAAGGGCCGAGAGATCTGCCTCCTAAAAAGAAGGCCTCACTGTTTTGGTTTGCTTTTTTTGCATAAAACAAACCGATGAAGATAACGGCAGCCATATAAATGACCATCGCAATAAAAATTTGTATTGTATCCACTGTAATGTCTCCTTGGAAAAAAATATGCAGATATTATAGCACAAAAGGAAGAATAATGCAAGAATAAAAAAGTCTCTTTTACATACAAAACCGCGATTGGCAACATAGATACAATCACCACTATGGTTACGGTTTTGAAGATATCTGCGTCGGCTAACAACCATACCGCAACAACGGGATAGAGCAACACTACGCCACGCACGAAATTCATATAACCTATCGAGGCCAAAATCTGCACTCCATCCGACGCCGTGAGCCACTCCACAACCTTATGCAGAGCATATAGCCACGCACGGATAACAACGACGGCTACGATACCCATCACAACGGCGTAGCGCGACATACCATTTATATATATAGGAGAGTCCGCAGGGACAACACCTTCACCGAGGCGAACTACTACCAACGCCAACATCAACGCACCAACCATTGCAGCACCACGCTTGAAGAGCTGAAGTGGCAAGGCACCACCCTGCGACACCATACGTCGCTCGCTCTGATTCTTCAGCACATCGCCATAGATAACATCGATAAACTTCCACGAGCGAAGGAGCATATATAGGTATGCCGCAAGAGTCACGACAAGCACAATGTGGTATAGCGGCTCGCTGCTGAACTTTGGCGACACCGCCTCAACAGGCTCTCCCACCTGAAGCGTTGAGCAGTAGCCATACATCTGCTCGGGCGTAGCCTCACGATAGCCACCCTCATACTCCACCTCTCCCGACTGAAGGGTAGAGCTACGGCCATATATCGCCTCGGGGCGTACTACTTTGTACCCCTCGGCTTCGTATGTCGATATTGAAGCGTTACTCATCGCCCTCCTTGCGTTTTAGTGTTACACGTATCGTAGTACCTACGCCAATCTCCGAGCGCACTACGGCAATCTTACCCTTATGGTACTCCTCTATAATTCGTCGCGACAGGGAGAGTCCGAGTCCCCAGCCACGTGTCTTTGTTGTAAATCCTGGCTCGAAGATACGCGTCCAATTGCTCTTGGCAATACCCTTACCCGTATCACTAACCTCCACAAATACCGAGTCGCCACTCTCGCCCACCTCGACATTTATAGCACCCTGGCCCTGAAGAGCATCGAGCGAGTTCTTCATAAGATTCTCGATAACCCACTCAAATAGCGCGGCATTGATAGAGACACGTATCGGAGCCATCGCCAGACCGTTGTAGTTCAACGTTACGTTGCGAGGTATGCGGCGATGGAAGTACATAACCGTATCTCCTACAACCTCGTTAATATTCATCGGCGTAAGCTGCGTCTCGGAGCCAATCTTCGAGAAGCGGTCTACGATTTTCATCAGGTGCGCCAAGTCCTTCGACATCTCATCTACGGCCATCTGGTCTACGGGTTGCTCCCTGAGATACTCTATCCATCCTAATAGCGATGATGTTGGTGTTCCAAGCTGATGCGCAGTCTCCTTCGCAAGACCCACCCACACACGGTTCTGCTCGTTCTGCTTGGTAGAGGAGAAGGCGATGTAGGCAAAAATTGCAAAGAGAATGATAATCACAAGCTGCACATAGGGGAAGAATACCAGAGCCTGACTATGAGCACTCGACACCAACGTCTCGTAATCCGTTGTGCCGTAGTAGATGGTAAACACCGTGCGGTTTATCATACCATAGGTCACCGATATCGGCTTATTCTTCTCGCTCATAAGCATTATCTCCTCGCGCAGACGCTGCGGGTCGCCGACAATCTCCTCCGGAAGGTTTGTAACCCTCACATTCAGGCGCTCATCGGCGATGATAAGTGGCACGTTGGTATGCTCTGCGAGCTTATTCAGCAACTCGGGATTATATATCATCTGGCCACCGATATTGGTATTATGCAGAATATCCTCCCACATCTCCACAGCATTACGCTCATCACGGCGCAGCTGCTCTACGGCCATCTCATCCTCGTGCTTCATATCTACCGACACCCTCCACGTGTAGAATAACGACAGGGAGACAAGCACCAAGCCCACCAAGATTACCAAGGTGCGGCTTCGTGTCGAGAATACCCTTCGTGGAAATGTGAAATGCGGTAGTTTCATCCTATGGTTTTACGTTTAGTGCATCTCAAGATGCTGTTGGCTGAGTATTCGCTCGTACTCCTCGCGGTTAAGTAGCAACTCTACGGCCTGCGCGACACTGCTATCTGTAGCTGCGGAGTGCTGCAAAACGCCACTATTATAGGCATAGCGGAGTATGATGTCGCCATTCAGCGCCTCGACGATATCTCTACGGTAGCGCTGCAAGTTCGACATATTATCATCGTGTACAAGCCCCTTCAGCATCTCCAGCGCCTCATCCATACTCTCGGCATAAAGCTCCTTCT
>JADBON010000117.1:0-4755 GCA_015656305.1 Alistipes sp. | reverse complement strand
GCAGAGAACGATGGAGCCATAATAATCTCCAAGAAGATAGGCTTCATAAGCTCTGCAACCTCCTTCGTTAGCTCGCGGTTAACAGCTACGATACCACCGAAGATGCTCACCTTATCAGCCTCATAAGCCTTCTCCCACGCCTCGCGGATATCCTTACCGATAGCAGCGCCACAAGGGTTCATATGCTTCAAACCTACGGCGAAAGGCTCCTTGAACTCACGAACGATGTTCAACGCAGCGTTGGCATCCTGGATGTTGTTATACGACATCTCCTTACCATTAAGCTGTACGGCTGTAGCCAATGAGAATGGCACACGCTCTGCTGAAGCATAGAACTTCGCAGACTGGTGTGGATTCTCACCATAGCGCAATGTCTGCACGAGGTCGAACGATGCAAAAAGTTTCTCGTTCAACTCTGCCTGCTTACGCATATATGTCGCGATGCACATATCATACTCTGCGGTGTGAGTATATGCCTTTGCCGAGAGCTGAAGACGTGTCTCAACAGTTGTATTGCCGCCAGCCTCAATCTCTGCGATGATACGAGCATAATCCTCAGGATCGCAAACAACAGTTACATCACGATAGTTCTTTGCTGCCGAACGCAACATTGATGGGCCACCGATATCAATATTCTCGATAGCATCCTCCATCTTTACATCTGGCTTTGCGATAGTCTGACGGAATGGGTAGAGGTTTACGCAGACCATATCAATAAACTCGATATTATTCTCGCGCAACGCCTCGAGGTGGCTCTCGTCATCACGACGTGCCAACAAACCGCCGTGTACCTTTGGGTGAAGAGTCTTCACACGGCCATCGCAAATCTCTGGAAAACCTGTAACATCGCTGATACCGATAGTCTCCACACCGCTATCGTCGAGGAGCTTCTGTGTACCTCCCGTAGCAATAATCTCCCAGCCAAGGCGACGAAGATTCTTACAAAAATCTACAACTCCCGTCTTGTCGCTAACACTTACTAATGCTCGCATATTTAGAATCTGTTTAGTGTTTCTTTGAAATTAGTTTGTTAATAGTCTTTACGTAGAGCTTATGCTCGATGTTGTGAATAAGGTTCGTAAGCTCCTCGATATCACTACCCTCGTAAACGATAGCACCCTGATCGATAATGCGACCGCCGTCCAATGTCTCATCTACGAAGTGTGTTGTAACACCGAAAATCTTAACACCGTAGTCCACAGCATCCTGAATGGCGTGCGCACCCTTGAACGATGGCAACAACGATGGGTGAATATTCACGATACGCTGCTCGTAACGCTCCAAGAGTACCTTACCAACGATACGCATATATCCCGCAAGGCATACGAGGTCTACTTTACGCTCATCGAGCATATCGGCAATTACCGTCTCGAACTCCTCACGCGAAGCATACTCCTTTGGTGAGAAGGCGAAGCTCTCGGTGCCGTAACGCTTAGCACGCTCCAACACCTTTGCTCCTGGCTTATCGCAGACAAGAAGCACAACCTCGGCATCAATTCTACCATCACGGCACGCCTCGACGATAGCCTGATAGTTGCTACCGCTACCGCTTGCAAATACCGCTAAACGGGCCTTTTTCATAGTTCTACGCTTTGAGATTAAAGAATTGTCACACCCTCGCCGTCAACAACGCGACCGATAACCGAAGCACGCTCGCCCTCAGCCTCGAGGATTGCAATAGCCTTCTGTGCATCAGCCTCTGGGAGTGCGATAACCATACCGATACCCATATTGAAGATGTTGAACATCTCGCGGTGGCCAACCTTGCCATACTTCTCCAAAAGGCGGAATACAGGAAGAATCTCCCAGCTACCCTCCTTAACCTCAACACCCTGGCCCTCGTTCAAGATACGTGGGATGTTCTCATCGAAACCACCACCTGTGATGTGGCTAATACCGTGTACGTCACACTCTGCGATAACCTTCAACACCTGCTTTACGTAGATGCGTGTAGGAGTCAACAACGCCTCGCCAAGCTTACGGCCCTCGAGCTCTGGATATGTCTCATCGAGCTTAAGGTTGTTGTCGCTAACTACCTTACGTACAAGGCTAAAGCCATTAGAGTGAACACCGCTTGATGCGATACCCACCAACACGTCACCAGTCTTAACACGCTCACCAGCGTCGATGAGCTTCGAGCGCTCAACAACACCTACTGTGAAACCTGCGATATCATACTCGCCATCCTGATACATACCTGGCATCTCGGCAGTCTCGCCACCTACCAACGCACAACCAGCCTGACGGCAACCCTCTGCAACACCTGCAACGATAGCCTCAACCTTTGCTGGCTCGTTATGGCCCACAGCAACATAATCCAAGAATACCAATGGCTCTGCACCCTGTGCCAATACATCGTTAACACACATCGCAACAGCGTCGATACCGATAGTATCGTGCTTATCCATCTCGAACGCAAGCTTAAGCTTTGTACCAACACCGTCAGTACCACTTACCAATACAGGCTCCTTGATGTTAAGCTCCGCAAGGTTAAACATACCGCCGAAAGCTCCAATATTACCCATAGAACCACGACGCTTTGTAGATGAAACGTGCGACTTAATACGTCTTACAACTTCGTAACCGGCCTCAAGGTTTACACCAGCCTCTTCGTAACTTTTTGCCATACCTATATATATTTATTATTATTCTTTTGTCAATTTATTCTGATACAACGATGTTGGATAGCAGCCATTGAAGCACGCCATACACAACTCCGAGCGGTTACCCGCCTTGAGCAAAGCCTCCTCGCTGAGGAACTCCAACGAATCTGCCTCGATAGCACGACAAGCCTCCTCCTTATTGAAACGAGCCGAAAGCAACTCCTCACGAGTCGACATATCGATACCATAGAAGCAAGGGTTGGTAATCGCAGGACTTGCAATACGTACGTGAACCTCCGTAGCACCCGCCTCCTTCAAAAGACGAACGATACGCAACGAGGTAGTACCACGAACGATAGAGTCGTCGATAAGCACCACAGACTTACCCTTAACCAACGAGCGCACTGCCGAGAGTTTCATACGTACACCCTTCTCGCGCATCTCCTGTGATGGCTGAATGAATGTTCGTGCGATATACTTATTCTTCACAAGGCCCATCTCATAAGGGATACCACTCGCCTCCGAATAGCCAATAGCCGCACTGATACTTGAATCAGGAACACCAATAACCACATCAGCCTTTGTAGGACGCTGCTCATAAAGGTAGCGACCAGTAAGCTTACGGAAGGTGTGAACATTGCAACCCTCGATATCACTATCTGGACGTGCGAAGTAGATATACTCCATAGCACACATCAAGTGACGCTGGTAGCGCGAGTAGTAGTTAGAACGAATACCGTGATGGTCGATTGTAACAACCTCTCCTGGCTCGATGTCGCGAATATACTCCGCTCCTACGATATCCAAAGCGCAAGTCTCCGAACTAATAACATAACCATCACCGAGCTTACCGAGAGCCAATGGTCTTAGACCGTGCTTATCACGACAAGCATAGATACGGTTCTTGGTCATAATAAGGAATGCAAAGGCACCCTCGAGCATATTCAACGCCTCCATAATGTTGTTGATACGCTTATCCTCGCTCTTATCCTTCTTTACAAGGTGGGCAAGCAACTCACTATCACTCGATGAGTGGAACAACGAGCCGCGTACCTCGAGATAGTGTGCCAACTCCTTCGAGTTAACAAGATTACCATTGTGCGCCAACGAGAAATCACCCGTATAGTGGTGGAACGAGAATGGCTGTACGTTCATAGCACCACCGCCACCTGTTGTGGAGTAGCGCACGTGACCGATAGCAATACGTCCCGAGAGTTTATCGAGCTTCTGCTGTGTGAACACCTCTGTTACGAGGCCCTCACCCTTAACTGTATTTAGCTTATCGCCATCGAAAGCCGAGATACCACACGCCTCCTGACCACGATGCTGGAGAGCGTGAAGACCATAATAGGCAAGGTTTGGGGCGTTATCAACTCCAAACACACCAAACACACCGCACTCCTCGTGCAGGTCATCGCCATATATATCCAATGAATCTTTTAGCATACCTATTTATTTATTAAGTGCGTTGTGTAGACGTTTTGCAACCTCCTCATAAGCCTCTCGTACGCGGCCCATATCTCGGCGGAAGCGATCCTTATCCAAAGGCTCGCCACTCTCCACATCCCAAAGACGGCAGGTGTCTGGAGTAAGCTCATCGGCAAGTACCAACGAACCATCCTCCGCGCGACCAAACTCAATCTTAAAGTCTACTAATGTAGTACCCTCCTTGGCATAAAGCTCCGTAAGAAGAGTGTTGATACGTGCCGAGGCTGCATAAATCTCGGCAAGTTCCTCATAAGATACGATACCCAAAGCCACAGCGTGATGGTCGTTGATAAGAGGATCTCCCAACTGCGCATCGCGAAGACAGAGGTCAAAGATAGTATTCTCTGGAACGACACCCTCCTCAATGCCAAGACGCTTAGCCATAGAGCCAGCGATGACATTGCGTACGATAACCTCCACGTCGATATGCTTCACAACTTTGCAGAGCTGCGCCTCGTCATCGAGGCGCTCTACAAAGTGAGTGTTTACACCATTTTCGTTCAAGTAGCCAAGCACCATAGATGAGATATCGCAATTCAACTTCGCCTTATCTGCAATCTTTGCGCGCTTGATATTGTAAAACGCCGTAGCGTCGTCCTTGAAACGAATTATAATCTTATCTGCACTATCGGTAGCATAAATCATCTTGCTCTTACCCTCGTGC
>JADBON010000312.1:0-2008 GCA_015656305.1 Alistipes sp. | reverse complement strand
TGCAAGAACTCGCTGAAGCGATATGCACGCGACGAGCCCTCCGAGCCATTGTGAATCATCTCATACTCAAGACCCTTCTTCTCGGCACTCTCACCCGAAAGCTCACCATACTGCTGGCTATAAGGGTCATTGCCCTGAACACTGAAGTTCGTGCGCGACATTAGCGACATATTCTCGTTAATCTTCCAGTCAAGACGAAGATTTAGACGGTGGTTGAAGTTATGAGTCTCCGACTCACCCTCTTGAATAAGATGGTCATCAGGCGATGGTGCCTCATACCACTTCTCAAGAAGGCTCTTATTGCGAGTCTTGGTATCGTTATAGAAGTACGAGCCGTTCAACTTAACCTTATCATCCTTACCCCACGAGTCGGAGTACTGAACACCGATAGAGCCTACACGTGCCACACCACTCTGTGGGCGCACCATATATCGACCTACGCCACGGCCGGGGCCCATACCACCGCCACCACCTGTAACACCGAGGATATCCTCGAACGAGAAGTTCTGCTGGTTTACGTTATTGAATAGGCCAATAACCGACACACGACTCGAACCCTGGAAGATGTTTACGTTACCTCCGAGGTTGAACTTATGGTGTGATGTAACGCCCGCCACCTCTGGCTGATACACATTTGGATTCTGGAACTGGAACTCCGCAGGCGAACCATCTACATCAGGCTGATAGCCATAGCCGCCATAGAGCTTGCCAAAGACACCCTGACGCATATTCGAGTGGGTTACGATATTGATAGCCTTATATCCCTCGCCATCGTCCATACCCGAGAACTCGGCATTATCCGAGAGCTTGTTGAATACCTCGATACGGTCTACGGCCTGTGCTGGCAGAGAGTTCAACGCCGTAGATACATCCTCGCCAAAGAACTCCTTACCGTCAACAAAGATTTTCTTTACCTGCTCACCCTGCGCCTCTACCTGACCATTCGAGATTGTGATACCAGGCATCTTTTTCAAGAGGCCCTCCACGTCGGCATCCGAAGCTACCTTAAACGCCGCAGCATTGTAGGCTACGGTATCGCCATTCTGCGAGGTACGCAACGCCTGTACCTCCTTGACAACCATATCAATAGCTACGGCCTCAGGCTTTAGCTCCACAACACCAAGGTCTACGTTCGACTTCGCGACACTAACACTCTGAGTGATAGTCGTATAACCAATAAACGCAATGGTCACCTCATACTCTCCAGGCGTAACACCCGTAACCGTCATAGCACCTTGAGCGCCCGATACCGAGTGGCGACGCTTATCGGTTTTAGGATCGATGACCTCCATAATCGCACCGATGATACCCTCTTTGGTCTCGGCGTCAACAATCTTTGCCGTTATCTTGACACTTTGTGCCATCGCAGGGATTGCTATGCAGAGCATAACAAGCAGAGCTAAAAATCTTTTTGTCATATCTATATTTTCTGTTATTTCTTTGTATATGCTTTTCGCTCTGCGAAAATAGTGTTTTTTTTCGTATTACGCTACACTTTGGGGGTGAAACGGCAAAATTGGGTGGTCAACCGTACAAAAAGCGAAAAGTGAACGGCAAAACCGTTCACTTTTTCTTGATTATCAACTACTCACTACCAACGACGTGGAGCTGGAGGAGGTGGAGGAGTACCTGGGCGGTGTGGGTTACCGAAGCCTGGATGTGGTCTTCCGCCGTGACCCTTGTGGTAGTCACATCTCTTATTGCCCTTGCACCTCTTGCACTCGCGAATCTTCTTTGCGTGCTTCTCACAGCTACGGCACTCGCCCTTGTGATACTTATGGTCTGCGTGGTGACCAGGACATCCTCCGCGATACTCTCCGTGGTGATGATTACCAGAAGGGCCGCCTACATTTATTGCTACGAAAGCTCTGCCATTACCAATGCCAAACATTGCGCCTGAAGGTCTACGAGCAGAATCATTTGCTGAAGCTGAAGCTACTGCCATCACCGATAGCATAAGAGCTAAGAACATAATCTTTTTCATAATAGTAAATTTTATGGGTTATAC
>JADBON010000218.1:0-3026 GCA_015656305.1 Alistipes sp. | reverse complement strand
CGCGGGCGAGTATGCACCGCTTGGCGAGGTGGAGCGTATAATGAGCAAGATTAGCGATGGAGAGTTGTCGCTCGAGGAGATAAAGCAAGAGTTTGATGCTCTGATGAGGGAGTATAAGGATATGGCTGCGGCGTATGCCTACGGACTACTCTGGCAACTAACTGGCTCACAGCCTAATAGCGAGGATATTGCCTCGATAATCGCATCATCACGCAACGTCTTAGCACGTATGCGCGAGGTTACGGAGGCTGACCGCCAGCGTGACACAGGACTTGATATGATGGTTGGCTACGGCTATGACTACCGCGACGAGGCGGAGCAAGCCGCAGACTTCCGAAATACACGATAAATCGTAAACTATAAACAATAACTTAACTAAAACTAAAGAATTATGGAGAAAGTAAGAGTTCTTATTATTGGTAGCGGCCCTGCAGGTTTCACTGCTGCTATCTACACTTCACGTGCTAACCTCTCACCAGTACTCTACGAGGGTATCGAGCCAGGTGGTCAGCTTACAACAACTACTGAGATTGAGAATTTCCCAGGCTACCCACAGGGTATCACAGGTACTGCTATGATGGAGGATTTGCGCAAGCAGGCATTGCGTTTTGGTGCTGACGTACGTCGCGGTATCATCACCGACCTCGACCTTTCACAGCGTCCTTTCAAGGCTACTGTAGACCACGAGCATCAGATTGAGGCTGACGCAGTTATCATATGTACAGGTGCTTCAGCAAAGTATCTCGGTTTGGAGTCTGAGGCTAAGTATCGCGGTATGGGTGTTAGCGCTTGCGCTACTTGCGACGGTTTCTTCTACCGTAAGCAGGATGTTGCCGTTGTTGGTGGCGGTGACACAGCTTGTGAGGAGGCTACATACCTCGCTTCTATCTGTAAGAAGGTTTACCTTATCGTTCGTAAGAACTACCTCCGCGCATCAAAGGCTATGCAGGAGCGTGTGTTCAACACTCCAAACATCGAGGTTCTCTTCGAGCATAACACCGCAGAGGTTCTTGGCGATGAGGATGGCGTAACAGGCGTTCGCGTTGTTAGCACTTCAGGCGAGGAGCGCGTACTCGATATTATGGGCTTCTTCCTCGCTATTGGTCACCACCCAAATGTTGAGGTACTCAAGGGCCAGCTTGAGCTTGACGAGCAGGGTTACATCAAGGTTGTTCCAGGTACATCAAAGACATCTGTTGAGGGTGTATTTGCTGCTGGTGACGTTAAGGACCCACACTACCGTCAGGCTATCACAGCTGCAGGTTCTGGCTGTATCGCAGCTTTGGACTGCGAGCGTTGGTTGCTTGCACAGTAATCACTACGATTATAGATGTCGTTTAGTGTAACGATACTTGGAAACTCATCAGCAAAACCTACTCCCAAGGCACACCCCTCGGCACAGGTTGTAAACCTCAACGAGCAGTATTACCTTGTAGATGCTGGTGAGGGAGTCCAACAACAGCTCATAAGGCGTGGCATAAATCCGCTACGCCTTAGGGCTGTTTTTATATCTCACCTTCACGGTGACCACTGCTTTGGACTCTTCCCGCTTATCGCTACGCTCGGCTTGGAGGGTAAACGTACACCATTAGATATATACGCTCCAGCGCCTATGGGCGAGATTCTCGACTACCACCGCCGCTACTTCTGGGATGACCTTCCCTATGAAGTAAAGTGGCACGAGGTGCGTACAACGGAGCATTACATCATAATGGAGAACAACACCCTCGAGGTATGGGCAGTACCTTTGCGACATCGTGTACCTACGGCGGGCTACCTCTTCAAGGAGAAGGAGCCTGGACTAAACGTAGATAAATTCAAGATAGAGCGCTATGGCCTATCCATAGCACAAATCGTAGCGGCGAAGCGTGGCGAGGATATCACACTCGCAAATGGCGAGGTGATTGCCAACAGCGCACTAACATACAAACCATATGACGCACGCTCGTATGCCTATCTCTCGGATACGAACTACTCGGCAAAGGCGGCAGAGAGGGTGCGTGGCGTAGACCTTCTATACCACGAGACTACATACTCCGAAAAGGAGACTCGCTGGGCAAAAGGTCGCGGACACGCTACGACACACGAAGCAGCACGCGTGGCACAACTCGCCGAGGCTAAACACCTGATTATCGGACACTTCTCATCACGATATAAGGAGTTAGAGCCACTTGTAGAGGAGTGCCGAACAATATTTCCGAATACGGATATCGCCACCGAAGGCGAAACATTTTATATAGGAGAGCAACGATGACAAAGGCCGAAATTCAACAACTTCGCGCACTGAAGGATAAACGTACTCGCGACATTGAGAGGGTGTTTATCGCCGAGGGCGACAAACTCGTTGACGAGATTCTCGACTCGCAGTTTGTGGTACGACGCGTATATACCACCGACGAGCAACGCCGCGGTGCGAATGTCGAGCATATCACAAAGCAGGAGATGGAGCGAATCTCACAACTCACAACGCCAACAAGTACGCTTGCCGTTGTTGAGCAGCCACGCAACCATTTTGCTATTGAGCAGCTACGCGATAAGTTGACACTTGCTCTCGATGGGGTGCAGAACCCTGGTAATATGGGAACTATCGTGCGTCTTGCCGATTGGTTTGGCGTGGAGGATATCATCTGCTCGAAGGAGTGCGCCGATTGCTATAACCCGAAGGTTGTGCAGGCTACGATGGGCGCCATTCTTCGCGTTCGTATCCATTATGTAGAAGACCTTGCGAAGATGCTTCACGAGGCAAAGGAGATGGGAATGAGTATCTACGGCACGTTGCTCGATGGCGGTAATATCTATAACGAGAGTCTCTCACAGAGGGGTATTATCGTTATGGGTAACGAGGGACGTGGCGTGAGCGAGGAGTGTCGCAAAACACTCACACACAAACTATTAATTCCACCCTACCCTGCCGACTCACCTACTTCAGAGTCACTAAATGTTGCAATGGCAACGGGCATAATACTATCGGAGTTTAGACGCCGAGGATAAAAACGAAGCTGTCTTACAAGGCTACTTTGGCGTTG
>JADBON010000154.1:0-4041 GCA_015656305.1 Alistipes sp. | reverse complement strand
GTTTATAAACCTCGGCGTAGTTCTAATGTCGCCGCACATCGCATCGCTATGCTTGGTTTTCCCGATAACATTTTTTACAGGCTTTTGGCTGAATCGTAACGTTGCGTTTCGTGTTACGCATCTTCGTTCGCGCCGTCAGTTATGGCGATATCTGTTATCGGTAATTGGCTCAATAATAATAAATTATGTGTGTATGAAGCTCTTCGTGGAGTGTTTTGATATTTGGCCAACTCCGTCAAAGATGCTGACAACGGTGATTTCTGTTTTGTATAGCTTCCTTATGGCTAGATACTTTACATTTACGGATGTCCGAGAGGAGAATATAGATGAAGATAGGGAGGAATAACTCCTTATCTCGATACCCTATTAAATTTAACATAAGATAAATATTGCGACATTGGGTTGGGGAAGGGTATTGCGCTACGGAGGTTAGGAAAATAGACACTAATTGGATAATACGATAAAATTATATTTGAATATGGATATTACACTGATTGTCATAGCCCTTATTGTGGGTGTTGTTGGTTTGTTAGGCGTTATCGTTCCTGTGTTGCCAGGTACAATATTTTCGTACATCGGCTTGCTCTGCGCATACTTCGTAACGGGAACAACAGTTACGACTAACCAATTGATTATCTGGGGAATTGTCGCATTCTTAGCAATAGTTCTTGACTATATATTGCCTGGATATTTCAGCAAGCTATTTGGTGGTACAAAGGCGGGAATTACAGGTGCTACGGTGGGAATGTTCGTAGGAATACTCTTTGGCCCCGTAGGAATTATCCTCGCTCCATTTGTTGGTGCTGTAGTTGGCGAGATGATTGGGGGCAAAATACCATTCGAGGCAGCATTAAAGGTCGGCTTTGGCTCGATGTTGTCGTTCGTCGTAGGCACGGGAATCAAACTCGTAGCAGCACTCTATATGCTATACTATATTGTAAGAGTGCTTATCGTAGTTATTATTTAACAAGGCGTAACACTTTAAAAATCAAGAAGTTTATATTTTTGACGGGTTTCCGACATAGATATAATCTCCTCGAAATGCCACCATTCGCGGCGATAAGGATATAGCCCAGCTTCGAGCATAACACCAATAAGCAAAAGGCGATTTTCAGCCGCCTCTACACTGATAATTCCGCGTTTTACCTGCGACTCCGCATATGCTCTATATACGGCTATTGTGCGCGTGTGGGCATCGCTATTGTCGGCTGTACCTTTAACATAGGCAGCCTCGGTAAAATCATCAAAACCCGCACCCATATCCAGTGGCGTGCCATCAAGAGTCGCTATCGTAAGGTCTACGGCAACGCCATAATTGTGTCTGCCACCACGTGTGCCGTCAGCTACAAATCCCTCGAATTGAGTACCTTCAACAATCTGACGCATACGACGTTGCACACTTATAGGACGTGCAGCATCGTAGATAAGTAGCGTATATTCAGGATGGCGTGAACGAAGGATGCGTTGCGCCTCTATTACCTTTGCGGCAAAATCGCGCTCCAGATATGCCCTATCGAGGTCGCCATACATATCCACACCAACAAAATTATCCGACGTAGAGTATCGCAACTCCACGAGAATATCATCATCCAATGTTGCTATATCCACAAGGTCATACTCCCGCATCTTGGCATCGAAACTGCGAGATTGTGCCACTGCGGAGATAGATAATATAACGGCGCAAAGAAGCGTGACTACCCTATTCATATCCTCAAATATTGCTTTACAAAACAAATGTAGAAAATTCCGCTGATAAATACAATAAATATAGGTAAATTAGGAGAACTTTAATTGTCATATTCCGCTTTTTTGATTATCTTTGTCACGCATTTTAAGCATTAACCGATTCAGTTCATTAGTTATGTTGAGTAGAAGAATACTCAGAGTAAAGGTGGCAAAGGCCCTTTACGCCCATCTTAAGTCAGGCTCCGATAACCTCAAAGCATCGGAGAAAAACCTCGTTGAATCTATTGATAAAGCTTACGACCTCTACTACTTGATGATGTCGCTCATCACCGAGGTAGCCCACTATGCCGAAAGTCGTATCGAACTCAATAAGCAGAAGAAACTTCCTACGTATGAGGATTTGAACCCTAACCGCCGTTTTGTGGACAACGCAATTATTCATCTTATCGCAAATAGCGACTCGGTGAACGACGTGTTGGCATCACGCAAGTTGTCGTGGGCGCAGTACCAAGATGCGGTTAAGGGTGTATACAACCGCTTGGTTGAGACCGAGATGTATAAGAATTATATGTCGGCACAGTTCAATAGCTTCACAAACGACAAGAAGTTTGTCGAGGAGTTCTTCCAGTGGCTTGAGAATGACGAGGTTATGGCAGATGTAGTAACTGAGATGTCGCTCCTATGGGCTGATGATTATGGCTTTGCGTTGTACCTTGCAATGCGTACCGTACAGCACACAAAGGCGAGCCACGAGGAGATTAAGGTACTTCCAAAGTTCAAGAGCGAGGAGGATTTGGAGTTCGCAAAGACATTGTTCGTAAAGTCGTTGGTGCAGTATGAGGATAACCAGGAGATTGTAGACCGCTACTCAAAGAATTGGGATGTAGAGCGCGTAGTATTTATGGATAGCTTGATTATCTCGATTGCAATCGTTGAGTTGACACACTTCGAGTCTATCCCTGTGAAGGTTACCCTCGACGAGTGGATTGATATTGCAAAGTACTACTCTTCACCTACAAGTAGCAACTTCGTGAACGGCGTCTTGGATAAGATTGTTGCGGAGTTCAAGGAGAGTGGCCGTATCAATAAGAGCGGTCGCGGCTTGTTGTAAATAGAATATTAGCAAAAGGAATGTCACGCAAATGGTATGTATCCATAGCCATTGTTATGGCGATTGTGGTTGTTGCGGCATTTATTTTGCGTATCGTAGACTCCGAGATTGACAATCGCGCTCGAAAGGCGGCGGAGCAGACAGAGGAGAGTTTCTCGGGTATTGTAGCAGAGTATAGTGGCGAGAGTGTATGTGAGGTATTGGTTGAGTTAGGAGAGGTAATTCCCTCATCTACTGTATCAAAGAGCATACGCGTTGTGAATAATTCCACTACCCCACTTGTTCTTATCGACTACTCTACGTTGTGTAGATGTATGTGGCTGGAGTATTCCCGTGAGCCTATCGCTGTTGGTGAGTCGCGAGATATGGAGTTAATTTTCGACTCGCGCGGGGAATGGGGTACGGTAGGTAACTATATCGAGATTACAACCTCGGTGGATGGCGTGCCAATAGTGTTGTGGATTGACGCGACGATTAAGTAATATGTAGCGCACAATATATATAAGGTATAGGCGTTACAACAGAGAGCAAACAGATAAACTTTAAAACTTATAGAATTATGAATTTACTTTTTATTGATGGTGAGGTAGTAGAGGCTGCACAGGAGGTTGTTGCCGAGGCTACTGATGCTGCTGCAGCACAGCCTGCTGCGGGTAGCGGTTGGTCATTCTGGATTATGATTATCGCAATGATTGCCATTATGTACTTCTTTATGTGGCGTCCAGAGTCAAAGCGTCGTAAGCAGATGGAGGCTTTCCGCAATGGCTTGAAGAAGGGTGATAAGATTATCACTGCTGGTGGTATCTACGGTACTGTAAAGGAGGTAGAGGCTAAGTCGCTTCTTATCGAGGTTGATAGCAACGTAACACTTCGCATTGCAAAGGATATGGTTGTTGGCGATCCAGGTATGGGTATTCAGCAGTAATAATTAATTGCAATACAACAAACAAAAAGCCTTCCGTTTGGGAGGCTTTTTTGTTATGGTATGGGTATAAAAAAGTCCTCCGCACGTGGGAGGACTTTCTTGTTATTTGAGAATATTACATAAACTCAACCAATGACTCACCTGTCATCTCGGCTGGCTTCGCAAGGCCCATAAGGTCAAGCACCGTAGGTGCTACATCAGCAAGGATACCATCCTTAACCTTTGCTACCCTATCCGATACAACTACAATAGGCACAGGGTTGAGTGAGTGAGCTGTGTTTGGAGTGCCATCAGCATTGAGGGCGTTATCAGCATTACC
>JADBON010000052.1:0-6850 GCA_015656305.1 Alistipes sp. | reverse complement strand
AACTCTATCATCGCGTGGATGTTGTTCAGCGTGTTCATCAGGAAGTGGGGGTTAATCTGATACTTCAGATACTCCATCTGTGTCTCGATGTTCTCCTTCTCGAGGATGGCCATACGGCGGTCGATGGCGAGGGTGCGATAGTAGAGCTTAATCATAGTGTTTGCACCCGCCATAAAGATACCAATCAGGATGTTCCAATACCACTCGAGGTCCGTGAGCGAGGCTTTGTGGCGAAGCTCAAAGTTGCTCTGGAAGTAGCGGAAGTCGAAAATCTCAATAGCGCCAAAGATGATAGCGACCATCGCGATGAGCGACGTGGTGTAGAGCCAATAGCGGTGGCGAAGTAGGAACTTGGGAGCAAGGAGCGTGTTGTTGACCAAAAAGATGGTGAAGTAGGGCGTAACCTTCACCCACGAGATAATAACCTTGTTGAAGTCAATCTCGTGCTCCGACATCAGCTGTGCGTTCATAAAGGGTATCAAGAATATGGCAACCCACACCAACGTGTAGAGCATAGTCTCGCCCAAGTCCCATCTGCGAAATAGTTTCATAATAGGCAAATATAAGGATTTTTATCCAATATGCCAACTCTCGGCGGGGAGTTCTAAACGATAATGGCGAAAATTAAAACAAAATTGCTAACTTTGCCATACCTATATTAATATAATGGACGATGCTTAAAGGATTACTTTTTGATATGGATGGTGTGCTGGTGAACAACCTTGAGGTACACCGCGCGGCGTTTGCCGAGTTTTTCCGCCGATATGGCGTGGAGCGTAGCTTCGATGAGTTGAGCCGTGTCTTTGGCAAGGGCAACGATGATATTATGGGCGAGTTGATGCCCAAGGAGGTGGTCGAGAGGGTAGGTATCCGCGAGTTGGGATACGAGAAGGAGGCGATATATCGTGAGATTTATGCCCCTATCATTGAGCCACAGCCTGGACTTTTGGCGTTTCTCGCCGAGGCTGAAGAGGCGGGGTTACGGAGCGCCGTAGGCTCGTCGGGATATAGGGTGAACGTCGATTTTGTGTTGGAGAAGTGCCGTATCGGGAGGTACTTCGAGGCGATAGTGGCGGGTGATGAGGTGACGCGATGCAAGCCCGACCCAGAGATTTACCTTACCGCAGCAGCGAAACTTGGCCTAAAGCCTGAGGAGTGTGTGGTATTTGAGGATGCCGAGGCGGGTATTGAGGCGGCAAAGCGTGCGGGGATAAAGGTGGTGGCGCTGGCTACGACATTCTCGCGTGAGTTCCTCGAGGGTACCGAGGCGGATATTATTGTCGATGATTTTAGGGATGTCAGCGTTGCGATGTTACAACAACTGCTGAAGCAGTAGCGCCCCAGCAGTCGGAAGTTATGATGCCCCGTAGCGGGGTGGTTATAGTCGCTCCAAGAGTTCGCGGAGTGGCTTTATGCGCGTGATAAGCTCCAAGACTCGCGCAGGAAGAATGGAGCATAGTAGCACGATAATCTTCGTAAATAGGCCTGGGATAAGGCGACGACGTCCCGAAAAGAGGGCGCGCAGACCACGACGTGCGATGGTTGCGGGGCTATGCATAAGGCCTAAACCCGTAAGCAGGGTGCGCTTGCCCTCATCGAGGTTGTAGAATGGGGTGTCGACAGCACCTGGGAACACCGCCGTGACATTCACACCATAGCGGTACATCTCCTGCCAGAGCGAGAAGGCGAAGTTCTTGAGGTAGGCCTTCGTAGCGCCGTAGACCGAAATCGTAGGGTAGGGAAGCCACGCCGTAGCCGACGACATAATGAGGATGTTGCCATAGCCACGCTCCTTCATCTTCTGGCCAAAGTAGCGGCAGAGAAGTGTTGGTGTGGTGCAGTGGAGGTTGATAAGTGAGTCGATGCGCTCTGCGGGGGTGTTTGCCAAAGTGGAGAAGAGTAATGCTCCAGCGTTGCAGATAAGTATCTCAACCTCAAAGCCTTGAGCCTCGCACATATCGAAAATCTCCTTGGCTGCCTCCTCGCGACTGAGGTCGGAGTAGATGCCGCTGATGCTGACGTTAAAGTCGAGGTATATATCCTGCGCTACACGCTTCAAACCCTCGCGGTCGTTGCTCACGGCGATGATGTGGTAGCCTCGTGATGCCAACTCGCGGGCATACTCAAGGCCAATGCCCGATGTGGCGCCTGTGACTAATGCATATTTCATAACTATATGTTTTATGGGAGTCTGTTTTGATAGCGCAAAGGTACAACAATATTTTTAATTTGCAATACTAACTACAAAAAGATATGGTAAAAAAGGTCGAAAAAACTAACGCCGCGCGACTGCTCGACAGGGCAAAGATAGCCTACGAATTGATACCCTATACGGTGGATGAGGAGAATCTTGCGGCTACGCACGTGGCCGAGGAGTTGGGCGAGGATATCGCTTCGGTGTTTAAGACTCTCGTCTTGAAGGGCGACCGTACGGGACACTTTGTGTGCGTCATCCCTGGCGATAAGGAGGTTGACCTGAAGGCTGCGGCGAGGGTGTCGGGTAATAAGAAGTGCGACCTGATTCCGATGAAGGAGTTACTTCAGACAACGGGATACATACGTGGTGGCTGCTCGCCGATAGGTATGAAGAGGTCGTTTCCAACCTTTTTCGATAGTTCGGTTATGGCGCAGGAGCGAATATATATCAGTGCGGGAGTGCGTGGCTTGCAGATAGCCATCGCGCCACAGGCGTTGATAGATTTCGTAGGTGCCACGGTGGCGGAATTGGTATGAAAATAGGTGCGAGAGATTAACAAATTAACAGATTAACAAGGGGTGTGGGGGTGTTAATCCGTGAATTTGTGAATCGTGTGACACGAGAATAGAGGCGTAGAGGGCGCAGTAAAGATGTGATAAGCAAAAGAAGGGGATGCTCAACCATTGGTCGACATCCCCTCTACTATTTTATTGAGGTGCAACTACTTGCGCTCCTTCAACAAGTCGCGAATCTCTGCCAAGAGAACCTCCTCCTTGGTTGGCTCTGGCTCTGGTGCAGGTGCTGGTGCTGGCTCCTCGACAGCCTCCTCCTCCTTCTTGCGAAGGTTTGTGAGCTTGTTGGCAATCTTAATCATCGCAAAGACGCTGATAGCAATAATCAAGAAGTCGAAGACCTGCTGAAGGAAGGCGCCATACTTCAATGCTACCTCCGCAACTGCGGCACTTGTCTCCGTAGCCTCGGCAGCCTCCTGAATAACCCACTTCAAATCCTTAAAGTCCACACCGCCAGTGAGATAACCGATAGGTGGCATAATAACATCGTTAACCAACGAGGTGACAATCTTACCGAATGCTCCACCGATGATAACACCGACTGCCATATCCATAACGTTACCCTTGAGGGCGAATGTCTTAAACTCCTGTAAAAGTCCCATAGTGCTATAAATTTATTAGTTAATTGTTTGAGTTAATACGAAACATAGCACAAATTTAGGAATATTTTTTCAATTCTGCAAGCGCAAAATGGGGATATGATGAGCCATACCCCCGAAAACAAATAATGAAACTTTATACTTTTACTATGCAGTGGTTCGCTGTCGGTTAGTTGCCGATGACTATCGTCTCGTCAATCTCCACGCCCCAGTCGAAGAGGTCGGCGGCACACGCCTGCTCCATCTCGACAATAGCATCGGGGATGGCGGGCGAGGCTACGATATCCTCATAAAAGGCGAGGGTAGAGGGGTAATAGCGGTTGACCTTATAGGCAAGGCACTCGTAGAAGGCACGCTCGGCCTGATGGTTAAGGCCTGCGGGGAGGATGCCTTCGGAAACGAGATAAGGGTAGGGGAAGAGGTTGCGAAGGTTATGCGGGTTGGTGTTGAGCTCCTCGACGATGGTCGACACCACGTAGACCTCCACCGTATCGCCACGCGCGGGGAGTTCGATGAAGGTGGTGTAGATGGGGTAGTCCACCTCGATAGCCTCCACAACATCGCCCGTAAATGCCTCAAACTCAGCCTCTGCGAGGTTATCCAAGTATGCCATATCGCGGTAGGCACGCATCTCCTCGCGTAGCGCTCTGCGCTCCTTATCGCTCCAACGACGCTCCGCCGAGCATCCACATAGCAGTGTTAAAAGTGCCACTGCGGCACCAGCAAAAATAAGACTCTTTCTCATACTTTTTTATGGTTTTGGTTTGCCTCTTCCTCTGCAACTCCCGTGCCACGATGGTCGTAGAGCGAGGTGACGTAGACCGTGAAGACGGGGAACATAGCCATTCCGATGATGGGGAGCGCGACGCTGAGAATCTTGCCAATGGCCGTCACGGGGAATACCTCCGCACCTACGGTTGTCATATTCATCGCTGCCCACCAAAGTGCATCGCTAAAGTGCTGAACGCCAGCGTTTACGGGTGCTTCATATTCGTAGAAGATGAGTGCCGAGAGGTAGGTGCATACCGCCACGGTGAGGATGTAGGCCCAGAGTAGGCGGGTTGTGCGACGCGCTATGAGCCAGCGCAGAGTGATGTACATCGCCATCACGCCACGGAGCATCACGATGGCTCCCAGAAGTATCTGTATGGAGCGCGTGGGGGTGTAGCCAACCCACTGAATTATAGCGTGATAGGGGATTGAAAGTAGGAGTACGTGGATGTTGCGTAGGAGGTATTTTAGAGGGTGTGGGGCGTGGGCGACGATAAGTGCGAAGTCGAGGAGAAAGATGAAGCAGATGGCTGTCATAGCCCATAAATATTGCTCGGCATAGGGTGCTAACTCCTTGGGATAGATGATGTTAAGCGACAGCGAGGCGAGCAACGCGATACTCGCCACAAGCGTCAGGATATTTACCAATCGTAGCCACATACGCTTCTCTGCGGGCAAATTCTGTACCGCGTTTAGTTGTTTTCGGGCTTTGATTTCCCTCCAACCCGCGCCTAACCCGCGCTGAGGAGGCGGCATTTCAGAGGGCGGAGGCGCGCCTATGGTGGCGGTACTCTATGAGGGAGTCCCCCAAGTGGCGCGTATCCCCCGCCTAACCCGCGCTATGGAGGCGGTGGTTTTTCTCTCTTTCTCGCACTACCCAGCGGTTTTTCTCTTTTTTACCTCTCGCTCTCGAAGGGCTTTTTCGCTCTTTCCCTTTGCCCTCCTTAATCTCCTTATCCTCCCTAAACTCTCTATCCTCCTTACTCTCCCTTTTCCCCGCACACAACGTGTGTTTTACCCCCACACATAACGCACATCGCGCACATCTGCACACAACCCCTTTGTGCGTGTTTTTGTGTGTTTGTGTGCCTACCCGCGCAATTATAATAAGGTATTATATTGATTTAGCGCAGCTTCCGTACGCTCGTTAAACTCGTTAAGTTCCTTAACTTCCTTAACAACATCGTACTGCGCAGCCAAGTGGTCCATACCCCTCGGGGTAGTGCCGTACCCCCACTATACCCTACGGTATGCATCTATCGCCGTAGGGATGCACGTACCAATAGAATATTACATATATATATATATATATGTAATATTCTATTGGTAACTATCTCACGTTGTGGCACATAGGCTTGCGACGTCACCTACTCTGCAAGGCTCTTATGCTTGCTACGTAAGGCTATTACCCACGCTACGTGAGCCAATTGCCGTATCCGACGGTGACCTAATTACCGTATGTTACGGTGGAGTGATAACCGTATCAGACTACGGACAATTAGTAGCCTTGGTACGAGTAGATAAATATCTTATTTTAATCGATTTTATCTATATATAAATGATATTTATCTTATATATAAATCTCGTAGCAGGCTTGCGAGTGGCTGAGCATTAACAGCCATTAACATTTTCACGCATTCACAGGGGGTGTATCACTGTTAATGAGTTAATTTGTTAATGGTTGTCACGTTGTCACAATGTCACGTTGTCACAGGGGGTGCATCGTTGTGACAATGGGAGTTTATTAAGGAGAATAGTGATATTAGTGAATTTAGGGATATTATGGAGCGCGGGGCGGGCGCGGAATACGTGCCACGTGAGAGCGCTTCTCTCCTGAAATACGCGCCACGTGAGAGCGTGGGGAGAAGCGGGAAATGCCTCCTCCCTCCTAAATACTGCCCCTCCCAGGCGCGGGTTAGGCGTGGAATACGCGCCACTTGGGGCGTGGGAGTAGCGGGGAGTGCCACCTCCCTCCTAAATACCGCCCCACCCAGGCGCGGGTTAGGCGTGGAATACGCGCCACTTGAGGGCGCTTCTCTCTCCAACTACCGCCTCCCTCCCAGCGCGGGTTGTCCTCCCCTTTGGCGCGGGTTAGGCACACAAACACACAAAAACACGCACAAAGAGGATGTGTGCAGATGTGCGCTATGTGCGCAGTTGTGCGACGTTTTCGGGGTAAAAACACACGTTGTGTGTAGAGATTATAAAGAATTTTAATAACGCAACGGGGAATTGTTAATAATGTTAATAACGTGGGGATGAAATCGCGAAGATTGTTAATAACTCATCTTAAAATCGTGGGGCGAGGCGCGGGGATGAGGGCGAGATTGCGCTGAAAAAGCGATATCAACAGCCTGTGGTTGATAAAATGTTGAAAAATACCCCCCCCCTAAAAATTTGCAATATCGTAGAAAATAGGTAATTTTGTAGTTTCTGAATAACATTTTAAACCCTAAATAATGAGACGTTTTATCACTATTGCGCTTGCCATTGTAGCGATTTTCGCGGTGGCGTGTGAGGCGCAGAAGGAGTCGGATTTCAAGGTCGTAATCACCTCGTCGACCGAAGTCCGAGTAGGAAAATTTGCCGAGAATGTGGTGATTCACTACGACATCTTGGGCATCGAGGATGTGTGTGCAGAGGTGAAAATCAGCAATGCAGATTGGCTTCGTGTATCGAAGCACGAGTCTGATAGTCTGGTAGTTAGCGTT
>JADBON010000291.1:0-2278 GCA_015656305.1 Alistipes sp. | reverse complement strand
TATCTCTTACTCGTTTAACCATAATGCAAAGATACTTAAAAAATAGCAAATAAAATCTCTGAATCGCTATGAAATTAGAATATTTTATTGTACTTTTGCGGGTTGAATATCCGTAACAGAAGGAACAATATAAATAATTAAATACAAAAACTTATTATGACAAACAAGGTTCAGACCCCAGAGACTGACATTATGGTCGAGACAAAGGGTAAGTTGGAGACATTCTTCGACAACTATGGTAACAAGGTTCTCAAGACTCTCGTAGCTATCACAATCGTTGCTGTTGTAGCATTCGTTGTTGTTGGCTTGATGAAGAACCGCACACAGAAGCAGGAGGAGGCAGCACAGGCAGCTCTTACAGTTGCTATCACTACAGATGCAGAGGTTGAGGCATTCGTAGCTGTTGCTGATGAGTTCGCTGGTACAAAGGCTGCTAACACAGCGGTTTATATGGCTGGTGCAAAGTACCTCGAGGCTGGTGATATGGAGAACGCAAAGGCTTACCTCGCAAAGTATGAGAACGCAGAGGGTGCTGCGGGTGAGATTATCAACGCTCTTGTTTACACACTTCGTGGTGATGTAGCTGTTGAGGAGAACGACTTGCAGAGCGCAGCAGAGCTCTTCACAAAGGCTATGGAGGCAAGCGATGATATGTACACTGCCGAGAACGCTGCTCACAAGCTCGCGTTGGTTTACGCTGCTATGGGTGACCTTCAGAAGTTCTCTGAGACATACAAGAATCTCATTGCTAAGTACCCAGAGCTTACAACTACTTACGCTAAGTTCATCGCAGAGTAATTAGCTCATTAAAAGTCCTTTACGATGATTTCACAGCCGGCATCGAATATGAAATTTGGCGTTGTTGTAGTCCGCGAATTCGAGGAGTACAACGCCCAGAACTTGATGCCTCTTGTTGATAGTCTGCAGATGTTGGGATGCACCGACGATAATATCGTTGTTAAGTTTGTCCCTACGGCACACGATGTGGTTATCGCTACGCAGTTTATGGCGGAGTATACCGACGTAGATGGTGTGATAATCCTCGCCCCACAAAACCGTATTATGGGTACTTTGTCGGTTATGAACGGCATTGTTCAGATACAGATTCAGTGGAATATGGTTGTGGAGATTGGCGGTGTGGAGTGTGCCGAGAATATCGTGGATATGATAGTCTTGCAGAATGAGATGGAGATGGAGGCTCCCGAGAACCGAAATCCCCGCCTCAATCTATCGTAATTCGGAGTGAAGCGACTTTCGAATAAGATATGCCACCAATGGATAGCCCGTTGGTGGCATTTTCGTTGATAAATATACATAGTATATTTTTACGCGTAATTCGTTTGCGAATCGAGAAATTTTCGTACCTTTGCATTTATGGATAAGCGTTATACATATAACTCCGTAGAACTCGCCTATAGTATTGAGGGTGAGGGTGATGCGCTGTTGCTGCTTCACGGTTGGGGCTGCGATAGAAATATATGGAAGGCTACGGCAGAGTTTCTGCGCGACCATTTTATGGTTGTTGCGGTAGATTTTGCGGGCTTCGGTCAGAGCCAGGAACCTTGCGATGTGTGGGGTGTGGAGGAGTATACCCGCTCGGTGGAGGCTTTGGTCAGGGAGCTTGGTATCGAGCGCCCTACGCTTGTCGGTCACTCGTTTGGTGGACGTGTGTCGATTCTCTATGCCTCGCGTAACGAGGTGGCGCGAGTGGTGCTTACCGATGCTGCGGGTGTTAAGCCACGCCGCTCGTTTGGCTACTACCGCAAGGTGTATACCTATAAATTGCTTAAGCACGCGCTGCCAATCCTCATTGGTGAGAAGAAGGCGCAGATGCTCCTTGAGCAGCGCCGTAAGGCCTCGGCATCGTCGGACTACAACCGTGCTACGCCAATTATGCGTGCCATATTGTCGAAGTGCGTGAACGAGGACCTGTGTGAGTATATGCCTCGTATCAAGGCCCCTGTATTGCTATTCTGGGGCGATAAGGATACCGCAACACCAATCTCCGATGCTCATAAGATGGAGCGCTTGATGCCTGATGCGGGGTTGGTAGTTGCCCAGGGTGCGGGACACTTCGCAATGTTGGAGCAGCCCGAGTTGTGGCGTTTGTCGTTAACATCATTTCTTAAAATAGAGTAACCGATGGCAGTTCTATCACATATCTTTGTTGTTGTGTGGCTCATCTATTTGTGGGCTACGATGCGCTACTCGGTGCAGATGTTCCAGCAGAACTCCTATCGTGTGGAGCGCTACAACCGCTGGCTAAGGCAGTCGGGCG
>JADBON010000062.1:0-6221 GCA_015656305.1 Alistipes sp. | reverse complement strand
TCGCGCGTAGCAGCAAGAGTGCCATCAAAGTCCAATAAAATAAGCTTTAGTTGAGCCATAGTAATATATTGTAAATAAAATCGTTGGGTTAATCAAATGACTGCATACTCGACAGCGCAATGCGTATCATCTGCTGATACTCATCAGGCTCCAATTCGAGAAAGAAATAGTGTACAGGGTCAACGCGCGTATCGTTATAAATCACCTCATAATGAAGGTGGGGAACGAACGAAAGACCACTATTTCCCGAAAGTGCAATGATATCGCCACGCTTAACCTTCTGTCCCTTCTTTACACGTATATCGAGAAGGTGGCTGTACGATGTCTCGTAACCATTTCCGTGGCTAATAGTAACCGCCTTGCCGTGCGATGTATTCTTCTCGGATAGAGACTTCACAACGCCGTCTGCCGTAGCGAAAACTGCAGTTCCCTCTGGCACGAGGTAATCAACACCGTGATGCTCACGCATAGTGCGATGGAACGGGTTAATTAAAGGTTTTTTACCCGCCGCAAGAAGGGTAAGTTGCTTATTGTTGACAGGTTGAATTGCTGGTACGTAATCTATTGATAATGCGCCACTTGAGATATTATACCTCAAGTCCTCATACGAACGTAATATCTCACGCTCCTGTTTAGCAGCGTTTTGCAGTTTTTTATCTAACAACTTTGTAAGCTCATCGTTATCCATCTCTACAAGATGCTCATACAACACGATGCGCTCCTGATTAACATCTGCCGTAAGGTCGTATGGATTAGACTCAAAAAGCTTGCGAAATACATTTTCATCGCGTCGAATTACATTATCCAGAACATAACTTAACGAATCGTAACGCTCTGACATCCTTTCATATTCGGTACGCAAATCATCGGTGGAGTGGCGAAGCTTATGCTCCATTGGTAGGTCGATAGTAAGCGAGATAACAACCCACCAGAATACAATCATTGCCACCCACAAAAGGGCGTTAATAACACGTGGCATAATGCGACGTGTATTGATGATTCCTAAATATTTATCTCTAATTGTATTCTTCATACTATCAACTATTTATTCGATGTCTCCTCAAGTTGTTTCATCAAGTCGACATACGCCTCTGGAGACATATCCTTATTGAAATAATGGATAGGGTTAATGGTCTTATCTCTAAAGCGCACCTCGTAATGCAAGTGTGAACCCGATGAGACACCTGTATTACCCACCTCGCCAATTACCTGACCACGTGTAACACTATCACCAGGCGATACATAGCGCTTCGATAGGTGACCATAACGAGTCTTATAACCAAATCCGTGGTTTAACTCAATAAGTTGTCCATATCCAGTCTGCCATCCCGAACGCGAAACAACAGCGTTACCCGTAGCATAGACTGGAGTACCCTTTGGTGCCGATAGGTCAACACCCTCGTGCATCTTCCAATATCCATATTTTGGATGCTTACGCATACCATAGAGGCTACTTACGTTCTTAAGTTTTGTGCGGTCGATAGGCCAAATTGCTGGAATCACCGTTGAGAACTCCTCCTTATTTTCCGCCAAATCCTGCGTGTCATCCAACGCTCGTGATGCGTAGTACAACTCACGAGTAAGCCTATCAAGACTCTTCCAGCCCTGAATTATATACTCGCCATAGTCGCCAGATGGCAAATCGGCATACTTGCTATCGTTATACTCGGCATATACCTGCGGAATATTCAGCGTATCGATACCAAGTAGTGGACGATAGACATATTGGTCGCGATGCTTAACGTCGTCGAGAATCTGCTCTGCCGAGCGAATCTTCTCACGAAGGATATTATATTGAGCCTTCAGATGCTGATTATCGCGGCGTATGCTCACCATCTTTGGAGTGTCGAACCAGATGGAAATCAGGATATTACTAACCACTGCGATAAGTAGCGCCACAACGAGGCGAAGGGCTATGCGATAACCCCTTGGCCAGTACTTTATTTTCGAGAATAGACCTCTTCGTTTGACGTTAAACATCACAATAAATAAAATTTATTAAAAATATCCTCTATAACGGTGCAAAATTAATTTAAATTGCGTAAATTTGCAAGCTATTAAAAAATAAGGTATAAATAAGGCAATAATAACAATTAACTATATATGGAATCGAATAAAGTAAGACAAGCATTTCTGGATTTCTTCCAGAGCAAGCAGCACGAGATTGTACCCTCGGCTCCGATGGTTGTTAAGAACGACCCAACCCTTATGTTTACCAATGCTGGTATGAACCAGTTTAAGGACATCTTCCTTGGTAACGCACCTCGCAAGTGGCCCCGCGTAGCAGATACACAGAAGTGTTTGCGCGTTTCGGGTAAGCATAACGACCTCGAGGAGGTAGGTCACGATACATACCACCACACAATGTTCGAGATGCTCGGTAACTGGTCGTATGGCGACTACTTCAAGAAGGAGGCTATCGAGTGGGCGTGGGAGCTTCTCACAGAGGTGTACAAACTCGACAAGAGCCGTATGTATGCTACCGTATTCGAGGGTAGCCAGGAGGATGGCGTGCCATTCGACCAGGAGGCATACGACTATTGGAAGCAGTTCTTGCCAGAGGATCACATCATCCGTGGTAACAAGAAGGATAACTTCTGGGAGATGGGTGAGACAGGTCCTTGTGGCCCTTGTAGCGAGATTCACTTCGACCTTCGTGATGACGAGGAGGTTGCAAAGATTCCTGGCCGCGAGATGGTAAATATGAGCCACCCACAGGTTATCGAGATTTGGAACCTTGTGTTTATGCAGTTCAACCGCAAGGCTAATGGCTCTTTGGAGCCACTTCCAGCGAAGAACGTTGATACAGGTATGGGCTTCGAGCGCTTGTGTATGATTCTTCAGGGCAAGAAGTCTAACTACGATACTGACGTATTCCAGCCAACTATTGCTCGCATCGCAGCGCTTTCAGGCAAGGAGTATGGCAAGGATGAGAAGGCAGATGTTGCAATGCGTGTAATCGCAGACCATCTTCGTGCTATCTCATTCTCTATCGCCGATGGTCAGCTTCCAGCAAACGCAAAGGCGGGCTACGTAATCCGTCGTATCTTGCGCCGTGCAGTACGTTACGGCTACACATACCTCGGCTTCACCGAGCCATTTATCTGCAAGTTGGTTAAGGGCCTCGTGGAGCAGATGGGCCACCAGTTCCCAGAGCTCGTAGCACAGCAGACTCTTATCGAGCGTGTTATCGAGGAGGAGGAGGCATCATTCCTCCGCACTTTGGCAACAGGTATCAACCTCTTGGAGGGCGTTATCAAGAAGTCTACAAATGGTAAGATTTCGGGTAAGGATGCGTTCGTATTGTATGATACCTATGGTTTCCCTATCGACCTTACAGACCTTATCGCACGTGAGCAGGGCGTATCTGTTGACCTTGAGGAGTTTGAGAAGGAGCTTCAGGTGCAGAAGGAGCGTTCACGTAACGCAGCATCACAGGATATCGACGACTGGCAGGAGATTATGCCTATCAGCGAGAGCAAGTTCATTGGCTACGATAACCTCACTGCGGATATCAACATCGCACGTTACCGTCGCGTAAGGACAAAGAACGCTACAACATATCAGCTTGTATTCGACCAGACTCCATTCTATGGCAACTCTGGTGGTCAGATTGGTGATACGGGTTATATCGAGAGCGCAAATGAGAAGATTGAGATTGTTGCTACCGAGAAGGAGAATGGTCTTATCATCCACATTGCAAAGCAGTTGCCAGAGAATCCATCGGCAACATTCCGCGCGGTTGTAGATGCAGAGGCTCGTCAGAAGATTGCTAACAACCACACAGCAACCCACCTTGTAGACTACGCTTTGCGCACTGTACTTGGTTCGCACGTTGAGCAGAAGGGTTCACAGGTAAGCCCTATGGGTCTTCGCTTCGACTTCTCGCACTTCCAGAAGGTTACTGCAGAGGAGCTTCGTGAGGTTGAGCGTCTTGTAAACAAGCTTATCCGTACAAACTATCCTTTGGTTGAGAACCGTGAGGCTACAATGGCCGAGGCTGAGGCAGCGGGTGCTATAATGCTCTTTGGTGAGAAGTATGGCGAGAAGGTACGTATCGTAAACTTTGGTCCTTCGACAGAGCTTTGTGGTGGTACTCACACATCGGCTACTGGTACAATTGGTATGTTCAAGATTATCTCGGAGAGCGCTATTTCTGCGGGTGTACGTCGTATCGAGGCTGTTACCGGCGAGGCTTCAGAGGCTGTAATCTACGCAGCACAGGATATGATTACATCACTCGAGCAGATGGTACACAACCCTAAGGTATTGCAGGCTATCGAGAAGATTATTGAGTCGAACGATGCTCTAAGCCGCGAGGTTACAGAGATGCGTAAGGAGAAGGTTGAGAAGTTGGCAGAGGGACTTGCAGAGAACACTCCACTTCGCAATGGCGTTAAACTTATCTCTCATACTGCAAAGTATGCTCCAGAGGTTATGAAGGACTTGGCATTTGGTTTGCGTCAGCGCGTATCGGAGCGTCTTGTTATGGTTATCGGTAACCTCTTCGAGGGCAAGCCTACGCTCAACATTATGCTTTCGGACGATATGGTAGCTGCGGGTATCGACGCTGGTGCCGTAGTTCGTGAGGCTGCGAAGTTGATGAACGGTGGTGGCGGTGGCCAGAAGCACTATGCAACTGCGGGTGGTAAGAATCCTGATGGTTTGCAGGCTGCTGTTGACAAGGCTGTAGAGATGATTATGGAGAAGTTGAACTAATTGAAAAACATTTAATAAACTATGAGTCAGAAAGTTCTATTGATGATTTTGGATGGATGGGGTATTGGCGACCGCAGTAAGTCGGACGTTATCTACTCTATGAATCCAGAGTATATCAACGCAATGACAGAGCGCTACCCCCACGCTACGCTTAAGACTGATGGCGAGAATGTAGGTTTGCCAGAGGGACAGATGGGTAACTCGGAGGTAGGCCACTTGAATATTGGTGCTGGTCGTGTAGTGTACCAGGACTTGGTGAAGATTAACCGTGCTTGCCGCGACAACTCTATCCTTGAGAACGAGGAGATTGTTAAGGCATTTGAGTATGCAAAGGTTAATGGTGTGAATGTACACTTTATGGGTCTTGTGTCGGATGGTGGTGTACACTCATCACTCGACCACCTCTTCAAGCTCTGCGATATCTCGAAGCACTATGGCATCGACAACACCTTCGTACACTGCTTTATGGATGGCCGTGACACCGACCCACGTAGCGGTAAGGGCTTTATCGCAGCGTTGGAGGAGCATATGGCAAAGTCTACAGGTAAGATTGCCTCAATCATTGGCCGTTACTACGCGATGGACCGCGATAAGCGCTGGGAGCGTGTGAAGATGGCTTATGACCAGCTTGTTAATGGCGTTGGTGAGAAGGCTACAGATATGGTTGCTGCAATGCAGAAGTCTTACGACGAGGATATCACCGACGAGTTCGTAAAGCCTATCGTAAATGTTGACGCAGAGGGCAACGCAATCGGTACTATCAAGCCTAACGATGTTGTTATCTTCTTCAACTATCGTAACGACCGCGCAAAGGAGCTTACCATCGTTCTCACACAGCAGGATATGCCTGAGGAGGGTATGCACACAATGCCTTTGTACTACTGCTGTATGACTCCATACGATGCGAAGTTCGAGGGCTTGCACATCTTGTTCGATAAGGATAATGTGCCTAACACTATTGGTGAGTATATTGCAAATCAGGGCCTTAAGCAGTTGCGTATTGCCGAGACGGAGAAGTATGCTCACGTAACCTTCTTCCTTAACGGTGGCCGCGAGGATAAGTTTGCCGAGGAGGAGCGTATCCTTGTTGCTTCGCCAAAGGTTGCTACCTATGACCTTCAGCCAGAGATGTCGGCATATGAGGTTAAGGATAAGTTGGTAGAGGCTCTCGGCGAGCAGAAATACGACTTTATCTGCTTGAACTTCGCAAATGGCGATATGGTTGGTCACACAGGTATCTACGAGGCTATCGAGAAGGCAGTTAAGACTATCGATGAGTGCGTTAAGGATGTTGTAGAGGCTGCGAAGGCTAATGGCTATGAGGTTGTTCAGATTGCTGACCACGGTAATGCTGATAACGCCCTCAATGCTGATGGCACTCCAAACACCGCACACTCTCTCAACCCTGTGCCTATTGTAGTTGTTTCGGATAGGGTAGCAAAGGTTAAGGATGGTATCCTTGCAGATGTAGCACCTACGGTACTTGACCTTATGGGTCTTGC
>JADBON010000143.1:0-4216 GCA_015656305.1 Alistipes sp. | reverse complement strand
TGACTGACGAGCAGTTCGATGCTATCTCTAAGGCTTGCCTCGAGATTATGCAGGGCCAGCACCACGACCAGTTCCCTTGTGATATGATTCAGGGTGGTGCAGGTACTACAACAAATATGAACGCTAACGAGGTTATCGCTAACCGTGCGCTTCAGCTTATGGGCCACCAGCCAGGTGAGTATCAGTACTGCTCGCCTAACGACCACGTAAACTGCTCACAGTCTACTAACGATGCTTACCCTTGCGGTATCCACCTCGGTCTTTACGCTACTCACTTGGTATTTATGAAGCACTACGACGCTCTTATCGAGTCGTTTGCAAAGAAGGCTAAGGAGTTCGCTCATATCCTTAAGATGGGCCGTACACAGCTTGAGGATGCTGTGCCTATGACTCTTGGTCAGACTTTCGGTGCTTTCGCACAGATTTTGAAGGAGGAGAAGAAGAACCTTGAGTTCGCTGCCGAGGAGTTCCTCACAGTAAATATGGGTGCTACAGCTATCGGTACAGGTATCTGCTCTGAGCCAGAGTACTCTGAGAAGTGTATCGCTGCATTGCGACAGATCACAGGTTGGGATATCAAGCTTGCTGAGGACCTCGTAGCTGCTACATCTGATACTACTTGTATGGTAGGTTACTCTTCAGCTTTGCGCCGCGTAGCTGTTAAGTTGAACAAGATTTGTAACGACCTTCGTCTTCTCGGTTCTGGTCCACGTTGTGGTCTTCACGAGTTCGACCTTCCAGCACGTCAGCCAGGTTCTTCAATTATGCCAGGTAAGGTTAACCCTGTTATCCCAGAGGTTATGAACCAGATTTGCTATAAGGTTATCGGTAACGATGCTTGTGTTGCTATGTGCGCACAGGAGGCTCAGATGGAGCTTAACGCTATGGAGCCTACAATGGCACAGTGCTGCTTCGAGTCTGCAGAGATTATGATGAACGGCTTCGATACATTGCGCGTTAACTGTGTTGATGGCATCAAGGCTAACGAGGAGCAGTGCTTGAAGTATGTTCAGGATAGCTTCGGTGTAGTAACAGCTCTTAACCCAGTTATCGGTTACAAGAACTCTACAAAGATTGCTAAGGAGGCTATGGCAACAGGTCGTCGTGTATATGACCTCGTTCTCGAACACGGTATCCTTACAAAGGAGGAGCTTGATATCATCCTCTCTCCAGAGAACTTGATTAAGCCTGTGAAGCTTGATATTAAGCCTCGCCGCTAATCGAAGATGATTTCATAAAAAAGTATCCCACTTGCTTGGCAGGCGGGATACTTTTTTTTGTTGAAGTTGTATAACAAGGTTACTTTGGCGTTGCACTCGCTCTCAAAATGCTCATTTACGCTTTCAAAAAAAGATTGCCCCTCTCGGAGGAGCAATCTCTATTATAATCGTCGTCGGTTGATTACAAAGTCGACTTTGACTCTGCCTTAACCTCGCGGCTTACCTTCGATACAAGGCCCTGAAGCACGGTGCCTGGACCTACCTCGGTGAACTCTACGAAGCCATCTGCAACCATATTCTCAACAATCTGTGTCCAGCGTACTGGTGCTGTGAGCTGTGCGATAAGGTTCTTCTTAATAGTCTCCGCGTCGGTATATGGCTTCGCGTCAACATTCTGATATACAGGGCAGATAGGTGTCATAAACTCTGCCTCGGCAATAGCTGCCTCAAGCTCCTGACGTGCTGGCTCCATAAGTGGTGAGTGGAACGCACCGCCAACAGGCAAACGCAATGCGCGACGTGCGCCAGCCTCCTTGAGCTTCACGCAAGCCTCGTCAACCGCAGCATCAGCGCCCGAGATAACCAACTGACCTGGGCAGTTGTAGTTCGCGCCGATAACAACGCCGTCAACCGATGCACAAACATCCTCTACGGTCTTATCGTCCAAGCCGAGTACCGCAGCCATACCACCAGGCTGCTGCTCGCAGCACTTCTGCATAGCCATAGCACGCTTCGATACGAGCTTCAAACCATCCTCGAACGACAATGCACCAGCGACAACCAATGCCGAGAACTCACCCAATGAGTGACCTGCAACGCCATCAGGCTTAACGCCAAGAGCCTTTGCCAAAATTACCGAGTGAAGGAATACTGCTGGCTGTGTAACCTTTGTCTGCTTAAGGTCCTCGGCAGTACCCTCGAACATAATATCTGTAATACGGAAGCCGAGAATCTCGTTAGCCTTCTCAAAAAGCTCCTTTGCCTCTGGCACGTTGTCGTAGATATCCTTACCCATACCTACGGCCTGTGAACCCTGGCCAGGAAAAACATATGCGTGTTTCATTTTCAAATAAAATTATGTCGGTTGCCCGACGTATTCATATAATTTTCAGCGGCAAAAATAAGTATAATTTATGAAACTACAAAATGGAGCATTTTTCCACTACGGAAATTATGCTCCATTTCGTAAATCTTGATGCGTGTTTATCGCAGTATAGCCTGATACTCGTAGACGTCGTAGAACTCTCCGCCGTAGCATATCCACGCCTTACGCACTCCACAACGCTCAAATCCGCAGCTCTCAAATAGTGCGATGCTTGCGGTGTTGAAATCATCCACCTCTACCCATATCTGCTTTACGTTTAGGGTGTTGAGGCCATACTCTTTCATCGCCTCTATCACCTCGCGGGCATATCCATTGCGGCGGTCTGACTTCTCGTAGATGAGTATTCCGAGGCTGAAACGGTGGTGTTGAGGGTTGAAGTCCATAATGTCGACCGCACCTACAACACGCCCCTCCACTTCGACCACCAAGCGCAGCTGGCGAGTGGTGTAAATGTCATATTGCTGATTGCGTATCCACTCCATCAGTCGGGCGCGCGACACAGGCTCGGTGTTAGCACCAATGCGCCATATCTCCGGGTCGTTCTCCCAGCGGTAGAGATACTCGACATCCGAAGGCTCCATAGCCCTGATGCGGCAGCGAGGGGTGAGTATATCGTTCATCCTCCGAATGGTTATAGTCCGATAATTTTGTTGCGGATAAGCATCGCCACGCCCCACGCATTTGCGCTGTCGGTCATCTTCGAAACACGGAACTTCGTATCCTTGTATACGAGGTTGAGCGAATATTTGCTCGTTGCCGACTTTAGTGGAAGCATAAGATACTCTCCCGCCAAGGCGAGGTTTCCACCCACGATAACGGTCTCGGGGTTGAAGGTGTTGATAAGGAATGCAACGGCCTTACCAACCTTCTCGCCAACCTCCTCGATAAGCTCGATAGCGAGGTTGTCGTCGTTACGTGCCGCAGCGATGATGTCGTTGATGTGGATGCTCTCGCTACGGTCATACATCTCGCGAAGGTGTGTATTTACGCCATTCTTAATGAGTTGCACGATTTTCTCCTCCACGGCGATACCCGACACCTCGGTCTCAAGACATCCCTTCTTGCCGCACGCACATATAATCTCGTTGTCGAAGAATGGGATATGTCCGAACTCGCCCGCAAAGCCATTGTTGCCGTAGTAGAGCTTGCCGTCGATGACAATACCGATTGCCACGCCACGTCCCATATGTAGGTAGATTACGTTGCTCTCGTTCTTCGACTTACCTGTGGTGTACTCCGCGAAGCAACGTGCGCGGGTGTCGTTCTCGAGCATCACGCGGATGCCGATGCGCGAAGATATGATATCTCGCAGTGGCTCCTCCCACGATGTGAAGTACTTATACGAGCGACCTGTCTCGGGGTTTACGCGACCTACGATAGATACACCCACGCCCAAGATTTTATCTCTATCCACGCCACTCTCGGCGATGAACGTCTCGATGCTCTGGCAGATACGCTCCAAGCACTGAGGACGGTCCACCAACTCGAAGTTCTCGTCGGTGTACTCCTTGATGATATTATTCTGAAGGTCGGTGATTACGAAGGTCATATTATCGCGCGAGACGTTGATACCTGCGAAGTATATCGCCGAGTTCGCCAAGCCAAAGACGTTGGGGCGGCGGCCTCCAGGAGTCTCCACCTTACCCAGGTCGATAACGATATGGTCGTCAACAAGCTCCTGCACAAGTTTGGTCATCGTAGGCACGCTGATGTGAAGCTCACGTGTAAGCTCCGAGAGGGTGCTATCGCCGTTAATGGCCATATAGGCAATTATATTGCGCTTGATGATATTGTTCTTATGTGTTATGCCTTTGAGGTTCTCGCCAGCATCAATATTAAAAAACTTTGCTAATGATGTCATTTTCCTATCTGCTAAGTTTAGTTTCTAATA
>JADBON010000091.1:0-5495 GCA_015656305.1 Alistipes sp. | reverse complement strand
CCATCGCTACAATGTTGTTCGACTCCGTAGCCTTCAAAAATATCATCTCTAATGGCTTGGTGTTGGATAAGAATGGTAACAAGATGTCGAAGCGTCTTGGTAATGCCGTAGACCCATTCGAGGTACTCAAAAAATATGGTGCCGACGCAACACGTTGGTATATGATTTCAAACTCACAGCCTTGGGATAACCTCAAGTTCGACGTTGATGGTGTTGACGAGTGTCGCCGTAAGTTCTTCGGCACGTTGTATAACACCTACTCGTTCTTCGCCCTCTACGCCAATATCGACGGCTTCACAGGCCGGGAGGTGGAGGTTGCTGTTGAGCGTCGCCCAGAGATTGACCGCTGGATATTGTCGGAGTTGAACACCCTCATCAAGGATGTTACGAAGTACCTCGAGGATTACGACCCAACGCCTGCGGCACGTCGCATCGACCAGTTCGTTAACGAGAACCTCTCTAACTGGTACGTTCGCCTCAACCGTAAGCGTTTCTGGGGCGGTGCTATGACGGAGGACAAGTTGGCCGCTTACCAGACTCTCTATACTTGCTTGGAGAGCGTAGTAATGTTGGCTGCTCCTATCGCGCCATTCATCTCTGACCGCATCTTCTGCGACCTTAACGCCATCAGTGGCCGTCACGCAGAGTCTTCGGTACACCTCTCGGAGTATCCAAAGTGCAACGAGGCTCTTATCAACGCCGAGTTGGAGGATATGATGTCGTTGGCACAGCGCGCCTCATCTATGGTGTTGGCATTGCGCCGTAAGGTGAACATCAAGGTTCGCCAGCCACTTCAGAAGATTATCATCCCTGTATTGGACAAGGGTATGGCAGAGCATATCGACGCAGTCCGCGCTCTTATTATGAACGAGGTTAACGTCAAGGATATCGAGCTTATCACCGACACTACGGGCATCATCACCAAGCGCATCAAGCCAAACTTCAAGACTCTTGGTGCCAAGTGTGGCAAATATATGAAGCAGGTTGCAGCCCTCGTAGCATCATTCTCTCAGGAGCAGATTGCTGCCGTGGAGGCTAATGCCGAGACTATCCTCAAGGTCGAGGATCAGGAGTTCGTTACCACTGCCGCCGACTTCGACATCACTTCGGAGGATATGCCAGGCTGGTTGGTAGCCTCGGAGGGTAAACTCACCGTGGCCCTCGATATCACCATCACCGAGGAGCTTCGCCGTGAGGGTGTAGCACGTGAGTTGGTCAACCGTATCCAGAACATCCGTAAGGAGTCTGGCTTCGAGGTTACGGACAAGATTCGCGTTGAGGTAGAGGCTAACGACCTTACCGAGAGTGCTATCGCATCGTTCGCGGAGTATATCGCACAGCAGACCTTGGCCCTCGATGTTAAGGTGTCAGCCGCACCTGCGGGTGATTTCGTTGTCGACTCCGACCTCGACGAGTCACCACTCAAGATTGCCGTAACGAAGGCATAAGGCCCCGCCTATACATATATTAAATAAGAGGTGTAGCATCTTCGGGTGTTGCACCTTTTATTTTGTCAAAAGTTGTAGAAATATTTGCATATGTCATAATTTTTGTTTAATTTCGCTTATTATTGATGGATAACCGTACTAAACCGTTACGATTATGGCAGAGGAGAAGACACGCTACAACGACGCAGAGCTCGAGGAGTTCCGTCTACTTATAGAGCAGAAATTGGCATCGGCACGTGCCGACTATGATATGTTGCGCACGGCAACCAGCAACGAGAACGACACCGAGGACTCATCCCCAACCTTCAAGGTTATGGAGGAGGGTGCTACAACGCTCTCACGCGAGGAGTATGGCTCGTTGGCACAGCGCCAGGCGAAGTTCATCCGCAACCTCGAGATGGCTCTTGTCCGCATCAAGAACAAGACCTATGGCATCTGCAAGACCACAGGCAAGCTCATACCCCGTGAGCGTCTTTTGCGTGTGCCTCACGCTACGGAGTGTATCGAGGCTAAAACCGCCCGCAAATAGCATTTGAAGTTATAGCGGCGCTACTGCGACGCTTCAGTCAACGCCACCAATGGGACGTACATCAAGTACTACCCATCGGTGGCTTTCTCGTGTCAGCGCCACATTAGCACCACTCTAACCTCAAATCCTCCCTCTCGCTCCCTAACCTCCCTAACCTCCCTAACCTCCCTAACCTCCCTATTCACCTCGCGCCCCTAACCTCCCAACTGCCAAAAACATAGTAAAATATTTCGCCCTTTGGAATTTTTTTCGTAACTTTGACAAGATAACTGCGCACGTGTGCGTTTGCGTAACTAAACAAAACATCACGTGAGCTAAAAACCGTATAACCGAAAACAAATTTCAAACCTAAAACAATAACAATATGAGAAAACTACTTCTCGGTGACGAGGCTATTGCACAGGCCGCTATCGACTCAGGTCTTTCGGGCGTATATGCCTATCCAGGTACTCCGTCTACCGAAATTACAGAATTTATTCAGCTCCGCGAGGAGAAGCGTGGCGATGCTCAGAACCCTATCTTCTGCCGCTGGGCTACTAACGAGAAGACCGCTATGGAGGGCGCTCTCGGTATGTCGTATATGGGTAAGCGTGCTTTGGTATGTATGAAGCACGTAGGTATGAACGTTGCTGCCGACCCATTCGTAAACTCTGCTATGACAGGCGTAAATGGTGGTTTGGTAGTTGTTGCTGCCGACGACCCTTCGATGCACTCATCACAGAACGAGCAGGACTCACGTTTCTATGGTAAGTTTGCGTTGATGCCTATCTTCGAGCCATCATCACAGCAGGAGGCTTACGAGATGACACGTGCTGCATTCGAGCTTTCGGAGGCTTTCAAGCTCCCAGTTCTTATGCGCGTAACTACACGTATGGCTCACTCACGTGCCGTTGTGGAGATTACCGACGAGCCACGTAAGCAGAACGAGGTTAACCGTCCAGAGGATGTACGTCGCTGGATTTTGTTGCCAGCCTTCGCCAAGAAGCGTTACGTAGAGCTTCTCGCGCAGCAGGATGACCTTCAGAAGGCTGCCGTAGAGTCGAAGTACAACTGGTACAAGAAGGGCGAGAACCCAGAGCGTGGTGTAATCACAACAGGTATCGCCTACAACTACTATATGGAGAACTGCGCTGACTGCAACTCTCGCAGCGTACTCAAGATTTCGCAGTATCCACTTCCTGTGGCTCTTATCGAGAAGATGGTCGAGGATGGTGCCAAGGAGATTCTCGTTATGGAGGAGGGACAGCCTGTGGTAGAGGAGATGGTTCGCGCTATCGTACCTTCAACCGTAGCTGTTAAGGGCCGTCTTACTGGCGACCTTCCACGTGTTGGCGAGCTTAACCCAGACTCTGTACGTAAGTCATTGGGTATGGCAGCTTTGGAGAACCTCGAGGCTGACGATATCGTTGTAGCACGTCCACCAGCATTGTGCCAGGGCTGTGGTCACCGCGATATGTATAAGGCGTTGAACGAGGTTGCTGCGGAGTATGAGAACCCACGTATCTTCGGTGATATCGGTTGCTACACCTTGGGTGCGTTGCCTCCATTCCAGGCGTTGCACGCTTGTGTGGAGATGGGTGCTTCAATCACTATGGCTAAGGGTGCTTCGGATGCAGGTCAGTTCCCATCGTTTGCCGTTATCGGTGACTCTACATTCACACACTCTGGTATGACAGGTCTTTTGGACTGCGTGAACTCGAATGCCAACGTTGTTGTAGTTATCTCGGATAACCTCACAACAGGTATGACCGGTGGTCAGAACTCTGCAGGTACAGGCAAGCTTGAGGATATCTGCCGCGGCTTGGGCGTTCATCCAGACCACGTACGTGTTGTTGTGCCACTTCCAAAGAATATGGAGGAGATTAAGACTATCTTGCGCGAGGAGATTGAGTACAAGGGCGTATCCGTAGTTATCCCACGTCGTGAGTGTATCCAGACTGCGAAGCGTCACGCAAAGGCTCGCGCAGCAGCAAAGCAGGAGTAATTCAGTCCGCTAACAATAGATAAACTGTTAAAAACGAAACTATTATGAAGAAAGATATTATTTTGGCAGGCGTCGGCGGACAGGGTATTCTGTCGATTGCAACGGTTATTGGCGAGGCAGCCTTGGCCGAGGGTTGGAACATCAAGCAGGCTGAGGTTCACGGTATGAGCCAGCGTGGTGGTGATGTTCAGAGTAACTTGCGTCTTTCTACCGAGCCTATCGCGTCGGACCTTATCGCAAAGGGTGGTGCTGATATCATCATCTCGTTGGAGCCTATGGAGGCATTGCGCTATTTGCAGTATTTGAAGAAGGATGGTTGGGTTGTTACCTCAAACGTACCTTTCGTCAACATCCCTAACTACCCTGCGGAGGAGGAGCTTAACGCCCACCTTGCAGCGTTGCCACACTGCGTATCGCTCAACGTAGAGCAGCTTGCCAAGGATGCAGGCGCTCCACAGCAGGCCGCAAATATGGTGTTGTTGGGTGCTGCTATCCCTATGCTCGACATCGAGTTCGAGAAGATCGAGGCAGGTATCCGTCGTATCTTTGCTCGCAAGGGTGAGGAGGTAATCGAGAAGAATCTTGCAGCGGTACGTGCAGGTTATGAAAACTCAATCAAAAAATAGTAGAACAATGGATAGACCATTAGATAAACAGACGGTAGATAACATCTGTATTGCCAACGGTTTGCGTAACGCGAAGGAGCTTGGTGCAGCCTCTATTCGCCAGTTCGTTAGCGTTGTTAAGGATATCGAGGCAAAGATGGGTGTTGAGTATATCCGTATGGAGATTGGTGAGCCAGGCTTGCCAGCCGAGATGATTGGTATCGAGGCGGAGCACGAGGCGTTGTTGTCGGGCGTAGGTTCGAAGTACCCACTTATCACAGGTATCGAGCCTCTTACGAAGGAGGCATCACGCTTCATCAAGGCCTTCATCAACCTCGACATACCTCCCGTATGTATCGTGCCTACGGTAGGCTCTATGCAGGGTGCTTTTGCTACGTTTATGGCCCTCTCGCAGATGCGTAAGGACCGCGATACTATCCTCTTCATCGACCCAGGCTTCCCAGTGCAGAAGGCACAGTGTAAGGTTCAGGGCATCCGCTTCGAGTCGTTCGACGTTATCGACTATCGTGGCGAGAAGCTCGAGGCAAAACTTGAGGAGATTCTCTCTCAGGGCCGTGTTAGCGGTATAGTCTACTCTAACCCTAACAACCCTACGTGGATGTGTCTTAACGAGGAGGAGTTGGAGATTATCGGACGTATGGCTACCAAGTACGATGTTATCGTAGTTGAGGACTTGGCATACCTCAATATGGACTTCCGCGAGGATCGCTCGAAGCCATTCGAGGCACCATATCAGCCATCAGTAGCTCGCTATACCAACAACTGCTTGCACCTTCTCTCAGGCTCAAAGATGTTCTCTTACGCAGGTCAGCGTATCGCCATTGTGGCTATGAACCCTGCGCTTGCGGAGCGTTGCTACGAGGCTCTTGCCGAGAAGTATGGCAACGATGGTGAGTTCCGTCGTAACT
>JADBON010000302.1:0-2142 GCA_015656305.1 Alistipes sp. | reverse complement strand
GAGATTTGCGACTTGGTGATGCCACAGATGGGTATCGTAACCTCGGTAGGTGAGATGCACTTGGAGACCTTTGGCTCTATCGAGGGTGTGGCACGCACGAAGTTCGAACTTATAGAGGCACTCCCCGAGGGTGGCGTAGGTGTCGTAAACCTCGATTCGGAGGCGGCACGAAACTATCTCAAGGAGAGTGGGCTGAAGGTTACAACCTATGGCGTTGAGAGCGAGGATGCCGATTATCGTGCCGTAGATGTAGCCTACTCGGAGATTGAGACACGCTTTGCGGTGGAGCATCACGGCGCAAAGGATGAGGGCTATGCTACGCATATCTTAGGACGCGGAAATATACTTAATATCACTGCAGCATTGGCAATTGCCGAGGCTATGGGTGTGGGTGCTGAGTCGCGCCGCCGCGCCGTGCGACAGATTGAGCAGGTGGAGCATCGCCTCAGTATGCGCCGTCAGGGTGGCATCACAATCCTTGACGATGCCTATAACTCCAACCCTACGGGTGCGAAGATGGCCCTTGAGGTGTTGTCGGGTTTCGAGACCTCGGGTGCGCGATATGTCGTTACGCCAGGTTTTGTGGAGATGGGTGCCAAGCAGTTTGAGAATAACAGAGCCTTTGGCGTGGATATCGCGCAGTCGAAGGCCGATAGGGTATATGTCGTAAACGAGGTTAACCGTGAGGCTATCTGCGAGGGCCTTCGCGAGGGTGGCTATCCGGAGGATAGGATAACTGCGGTAGCATCGTTTAGCGAGGCTATGGCGGAGCTTCAGCCACGTCTTAAGGTGGGCGATGTGGTGTTGTACGAAAATGACCTGCCCGACTCATTTAAGTAACTATTAAACAAGCTATATAGAGATGAAAATCAACGTAGGTGTAATTTTCGGAGGTCGCTCCGTAGAGAATGAGATTTCTGTAATCACAGCAGCGCAGACTATGGCGGCTATGAACACAGAGAAGTATAATATCGTACCTATCTATATTTCGAAGGAGGGACGCTGGTACTCGGGCGATAAGCTCCGCACGACGGACAATTATCGTGATATGAAGGCTCTTTTGGAGAGTGTTGAGGAGGTTTACTTCCGTCCTGTGTATGGAGATAACAACCTCTACCGTGTGCGTAAGCCACTCTTTGGTAGCAGTGTTCTTACCACTATCGACGTAATCCTTCCTGCTCTGCACGGCACCTCGGGTGAGGATGGTTCGTTCCAGGGCCTTATCGAGATGACGGGTATTCCTTATGCTTGTCCAAATCCTTTGGCTTCGGCAAATGGTATGGATAAGATTACTATGAAGATGATTCTCAAGGAGAGTGGTATCCCTGTTGTTGACTACGCTTGGTTTTCGGATAAGGAGTGGTTGTCGGAGCGTGAGGCGTGTATCGAGCGTGCCGAGAAGCTAAACTACCCACTTATCGTTAAACCTGCAAACCTCGGCTCGAGTGTTGGTATCAAGGCTGTGCATAACCGTGAGGAGCTTATCGAGGCTACGGACAACGCTATTAAGTACTCAAAGCGCGTTATCGTGGAGACACTTATCGAGCGCCTTAAGGAGATTAACTGCTCGGTATTGGGCGACTACTACGACTGCGAGGCTTCGGTATGTGAGGCACCAGTACGTTCGGGTGAGATTCTTAGCTACGAGGATAAGTATCTCGGTGGCGGTAAGAATAAGCCTTCGGAGGGTATGCACTCTACCGTTCGTGAGATTCCTGCTCGCTTGCCAGAGGATGTTACGGAGTTTATCCGCACTACGGCGTGCAAGACCTTCCGTGTGTTGGCGTGCGATGGCGTGTCGCGTATCGACTTTATGATTGACGAGGCTACGGGAGGCATCTACGTGAATGAGATTAACACCATCCCTGGCTCGTTGTCGTTCTACTTGTGGGAGGCTACGGGTATCAAGTTCGACGAGCTTGTTGACCGCCTTATCGCTATTGCCTTCAAGCGCAAGCGCGACTCGGAGTTCAAGACCACAAGCTACTCGGAGAATATCTTTGCTTACCAGGCTAAGCACGGCGCGAAACTTGGTGGAGCAAAGGGTAGCAAAAACTAATTTTTAAAGCCTAAAACTATGACTTCACTATACGATAATATAATCTTTGGCCCTATACGCTCACGCCGCTTAGGTCTATCGTT
>JADBON010000096.1:0-5388 GCA_015656305.1 Alistipes sp. | reverse complement strand
TACTTACCCTTGGTTGCTGCAGGAGGGTAGTTCTCGATAAGTGGCAAGAAGAACTCGTTAAGGTCGGATGTAGAGATACGACGCTTACGAGATTGATATACGCGGATAGCAGCCTGAAGCACATCGAGGATACGCTGCTTGTTGATTACCGATGTGAAGATGATTGGAATATCGCTAAATGGTGCGAGCTTCTTCTCGAGGAACTCACGCCACACCTTCATAGTGTTGCTATCCTTCTCCACCAAGTCCCACTTATTTACTACGATAACACAACCCTTACGGTTACGAACGATAAGGTTGTGGATGTTGAGGTCCTGCGACTCGATACCCTGCTCGGCATCGAGCATAAGAACGCAGACGTCGGCATTCTCGATAGCACGAATAGAGCGCATCACAGAGTAGAACTCGAGGTCCTCGGTAACCTTACCCTTCTTACGCATACCCGCAGTGTCGATAAGGTAGAAGTCCATACCGTACATATTGTAGCGAGTGTGGATAGAGTCGCGTGTTGTACCTGCAATATTGGTCACGATATTACGCTCCTGTCCCAACAACGCATTTGTCATAGATGACTTACCAACGTTAGGGCGACCTACGATGGCGATACGTGGAAGCGATGCGTCATACTCGGCAGAGGTATCCTCTGGAAGATTAGCAAGGATAGCATCCATCATATCACCCGTACCGCTACCAGACATAGAGCTGATGCAGAATGGCTCACCAAGACCGAGCGAGTGGAACTCGTGTGAGAAATAGATAAGGTCGTAGGTGTCGACCTTGTTACATACGAGCATAACCTTCTTACCCGAGCGGCGAAGGATATCTGCCATCATCATATCGAGGTCGGTAATACCCGTCTTAACCTCAACGAGGAACAAGATAAGGTCTGCCTCGTCGATAGCCAACATCACCTGACGGCGAATCTCATCCTCGAAGATATCCTCCGAGTTAACGGTATAACCACCAGTGTCGATTACAGAAAACTCCTTACCATTCCAGTCGGTCTTACCGTAGTGGCGGTCACGTGTAGTACCTGCAGTCTCGTCAACGATAGCCTGACGCTGACCTACAAGACGGTTGAAAAGTGTCGATTTACCCACATTTGGGCGACCTACGATTGCTACTAAACTCATACTTATATCGTGTTTTTATTTTGTCGTATATACATAATACGCCGCAAAGATACGACATTTCTATTAAATATAGAAACTTTACAAAATATTTAGCATAAATTTTGGTTTATTTGTTTAGAATAAGTATCTTTGAAGGATAAACGTGGCGAACAACCACACAAAGAGTGAAAACAACAGAGTATGAGAAGTAGCATAAGAGGGTTGGTGATAGTAGCAACCATAGTTGTAGCGATGCTCGTGGGGCGTGGCGAGGCTATGGCGCAGTGTACGTGCGACACTCACCATTTGGAGTATGCTATCCAATCCGAGAAACGAAATATCTCCACCGAGTGGGGTGTGGGTATTGGTGCGGTATATACGGGTATTACATCACTATCGACTACGGAGATTAGCCTTAGCCCACGCTATGGACTCCAGGGCCACCTCGATATGGCGGTATGCTTTGGCAGAAACTTCGCTATCGAGGCGAAAGTCATCTATGAGGGTGGCTCGATAGATGCCAAGTGGGAGAACCTGGAGCGACGTGTAAAGAGCCGCAACGTGGATATCCCTGTATTGCTATCGCTGAGATTTTTGGATAACCGCATACGTCTTTCGGCAGGCCCGCTCTTTAGCGTAAAGTCGAGTGGAGAGTATAGCGTCGAGGGCGATACATACTTCTATGGCCCAGTATCTCCAACGTGGAATGTGGCTGCGGGTGTGGGTATCCGCCTTACGCGCCACCTAATCATCGAGGCACGATATGTTCATCCGCTGATGGAGACCGTAAATCAGTTCGGTGCCAAGCAGAATACCGAGGATTCGGGTGTGGAGTTTAACACACGATGCTATAAACTTCAGGCGGGCGTAACGCTACTATTTTAGCCCCATAGCGACAACGTAGACAATTGAGAAACAACACAATATGAGTGAAGAGATAACTAAAGAGATATTGATTGAGGGTGTCGATGCCCGCGAGCTATATGGCGCACAGAACGCCTACCTCGAGCAGATGCGTGAGCTATGCCCAAAGGTGAAGATTGTGGCTCGTGGCGATAAGATTAAGGCCCTCGGTGCCAAGAGCGATGTGGCAGCATTCGAGCGTAGGATGAATGCCCTTGTGGAGTATTACATCAAGTATGGACATATCTCCTCGGAGGTGGTGTCACAGGCATTCTCATCGAGCCTTGAGGAGCTTTCGGCAGAGCCACCAGCAGTGGATAAGGATGTGATTGTATATGGCAACAACGGCGCAATAATCCGCGCACGTACCATAAACCAGCAGCGCCTTGTGAAACTATCCGAGAAGAACGACCTCCTCTTTGCCGTAGGTCCTGCGGGTTCGGGAAAGACATATACGGCTATTGCGCTTGCCGTTAGAGCATTGAAAGAGAAGGAGATACGTCGTATCATCTTGACACGCCCTGCTGTGGAGGCGGGCGAGAAACTCGGCTTCCTACCCGGCGATATGAAGGAGAAGCTCGACCCATATTTGCAGCCTCTATACGATGCGCTCAACGATATGATTCCACCTGCGAAGTTGCAGAAGTTTATCGAGGAGGGTACGGTGCAGATTGCCCCTTTGGCGTATATGCGTGGTCGCACGCTGGACAACGCCTTTGTAATTCTCGATGAGGCACAGAACACTACCCTCTCGCAGATAAAGATGTTCCTAACGCGTATGGGCCGCAATGCCAAGTTTATCGTTACGGGCGATGTTACACAGATTGACCTTCCACGCCGCTCCGACAGTGGACTCACGAAGGCTATGGATACGCTCAAGAGCGTTGAGGGCATCGGTGTGGTGGAGTTCGACAAAAGAGATATCGTGCGTCACCGCTTGGTGAAGTATATAGTGGAGGCCTTCGAGCGCCGCGAGGAGCTGGAGAACGGACTCCGCAAACACAACAACGAAAATAACTAACTAATTAATATTTAATAAATTATGGACAAGAATTTGAAAGGCTTGAAGCCTGAATTGGTATGGAAGCACTTTGCTGCTATTTGTGAGATTCCACACCCATCACACGAGGAGGATGCTATCCGCGCTTATATCGTAAAGTGGGCTGAGGAGTTGGGCCTTGAGCATAAGGTTGACGAGGCACAGAACGTATATGTTTATAAGCCAGCTACCCCAGGTATGGAGGACCGCAAGGGTATTATCCTTCAGGCTCACACCGATATGGTACCACAGAAGAACAACGACACAGAGTTCAACTTCTCGACAGACCCTATCGAGGCGTATATCGACGGCGAGTGGGTAACTGCTAACGGCACTACTTTGGGTGCTGATAACGGTATTGGCTTGGCTGCTGCGATGGCTGCGATGGAGGATGCGGAGCTTGTACACGGTCCACTTGAGTGTTTGTTCACTGCTACCGAGGAGACTGGTATGGATGGTGCTTTCGGCCTTAAGGGCGGTATGCTCAAGGGCGAGATTTTGCTTAACCTCGACTCGGAGACCGAGGGTGAGTTGTACGTAGGTTGCGCTGGTGGTATGGATGTAAACGTAACGTTCAAGTACCGCGAGCAGCCACTCGAGGGCAAGTTCGCTGCATACAAGATTACGGTTAAGGGCTTGAAGGGTGGTCACTCTGGTATTCAGATTGGTACACAGCGTGCTAATGCTAATAAGGTTTTGTTCCGCTTGTTGCGCCAGGAGACTGAGTCATACGGCTTGGAGCTTGCAGCAGTAGAGGGCGGTAATATGCGTAACGCTATCCCTCGTGAGGCGTGGGCAGTAGTTGTAGTACGCGAGGCTGAGGCTGCTATCCTCGAGGCTAACGTTAAGTCATACGAGAAGGTTATCATCAAGGAGTTCGAGGGTATCGAGGACTCTATCGAGATTTTTGCAGAGCGCGTGGAGTGCCCTAAGGCTATCATCCCACACCTCGAGTCACACTCATTGATTCGCGCTATCTGCGGCTGCCCTAACGGCGTGCAGCGTATGTCTATCGCTATGGAGAACTTGGTACAGACATCTTCGAACTTGGCTATCGTAGTATCTAACGGCTCGACTATCGAGGTTAAGTGCTTGTTGCGCTCTTCAGTAGATACCGAGAAGGCAGAGTTGGCAGGTGCTATCTCTTCAGTATTCGAGTTGGCAGGTGCAGACGTTGAGCTTTCAGGCTCATACAGCGGCTGGAACCCAAATATGAAGTCGCCTATCCTTCACACTATGCTTGAGTCATACGAGAAGCTCTATGGCGTGAAGCCATCGGTTACTGCTATCCACGCAGGTTTGGAGTGTGGTATCATCGGTGCGAAGTATCCAGGAATGGATATGATTTCGTTCGGTCCTACCATCTGCTACCCACACTCTCCAGATGAGAAGGTGAACATTGCATCGGTTGAGAAGTTCTACGACTTCTTGCTCAACACCTTGCGTAACGCTCCAAAGAAGGCATAATAACCGCTAACGCTACCCCCAAATGGATGTAGAACAACCTATCGTAGCGAGCGAAGTTAAGTGGTTTGTCGTGGTCAATCCCACCTCGGGTGGAGGCAAGGGATTGACCGACTTCCCACATATCTCAAAGCTCCTACGCGATAACGACATACGCCACGAAGCGGTATTTACAGAGCATAAGCACCACGCTACGGCGCTTACGGTACAGGCTATCAATGCGGGCTATCGTAACATCATCGTGGTTGGTGGTGACGGCACTCTGCACGAGGTGGTCAACGGACTATTTATCCAGAAAAGCGTTCAGCCTAAGGAGGTTACGATTGCAGTAATCTCGGCAGGCACGGGCAATGACTGGATACGTATGTTCGGCATTCCGACGCGCTACTCCGAGGCTATACGCGCCATCAAGGAGGGTTATACCTTCTTGCAGGATGTTGCGGAGGTCGACTACGAGGAGTCGAAGTATCGACAGACGCGCCATATGGCAAACGTCGCGGGATTGGGCTTCGATGCCGCAGTCATTAAGCGTACGTTGCAGAGCAAGGCGAAGGGCATTCTCGGCAAGGGAGGATACCTATGGTGTTTGGTGCGCTCCTTCTTCTCGCACAAATCTACGGGCGTGAAGATTTGGATTGACGACAGATTGGTTTACAACGACCTTCTGTTCAGCATCGCTATTGGTGTTGGTAAGTACAACGGAGGTGGTATTCAGCAGCTTCCCGCTGCGGTGGCTGATGATGGACTCCTCGACGTTACGCTTATCCGCCCTGTGCATTGGTGGCACGTGGTGTTCCGCGTTCGTAGGCTCTTCAACGGTGCGATTTACTCCATTGGTCACGTCACACACGCCCAGGGACGTAAAATCCG
>JADBON010000045.1:0-7218 GCA_015656305.1 Alistipes sp. | reverse complement strand
TCATAAGTCGTCGTGCGACACTCTGATAAAACTTGCTGCGCAGTATGGCGATCGTATCATCAAGGAGCAGGATATGAAGTGGTCGCAGCAGAAGGCGGTGTCGTATCTCGCCTCTGTGGAGATTTATGGAATCGACCGTCCAAGCATCATCCTCGATTTAACGAAAGTTATCACAGCAGACTTTAGCATAAATATGCGTGCTATAAGTGTCCAGTCACACGACGGAATCTTCGAAGGAACCATTAGTCTCTATGTTCAGGATATTGTGAGCCTAAATCTGCTGCTCGACAATATCCGTAAGATTAAGGGCATCGAACGTGTGAAGCGATTGATTAACGAGTAGGGTGCGAGAGTGATTATCCTGTGTAATAGCGGAGGAATACTTTGCTGCACGGGCTTCGGTATTTGATTAAAAAACTCTGCTTACGTATTGCTGCTATTTTCACTGAAATTTTTCGCAGATACAGCTGATGTCAAGAGTAGAGAAGAATATGGAAACGTTAGGGTAGCGGAGTGCTACTTCTTAAATAAGATAATTTTAGGCTAATTTTCAGACTTAATTATGGCAACAATTTTTTCACGTATTGTAGCAGGTGAGATTCCCTGTTATAAGGTAGCAGAGAACGACAAGTTCTTCGCATTTCTCGACATCGCACCTTTGACAAAGGGACACACGTTGGTGATTCCAAAGCGCGAGGTAGACTACTTTTTCGACTTGGAGGATGATGAGCTTCAGGAGATGATTGTTTTTGCAAAGAGTATTGCGAAGAAAATTCAGGCAACTACACAATGTAAAAAGGTTGCAACGGTGGTTCTTGGCCTCGAAGTGCCACACGCGCACATCCATTTGGTGCCTATGAACACCGAAAATGATGTAGATTTCAAGCGCGAGAAGCTCTCTTTGACTCCAGAAGAGTTCGCAGAAATAGCAAAGTCCCTTCAGTAATTAACACTGTTGATAACTACGTAAGTAGTTGTATATTAGGGTGGTGTATTGTTATTAACAATGCACTACCCATTCTTTTTTAACATAATCTTTGCGTTGATTATTTATCAACAATTTTCGCAAAGTTTCTGCCCGTTTACATCTATAATTTATCGAATTTTTACAAGTGTAATTACAAATGTAAAACATTGACAGTAGTTAAATGTTATTTGGCATTACAAATGTAATTACAATATACGGTGTTTATAATTGTTAATAGTTACATTTGTCATAAAATCAAGACCAGTCGAAATCCTCTTAAAATCGGGTAAAATTACTGAATTAAAATACTAAACATTAATTTTTAAGTACTTGAAAATGAGTGCTTAATATAATCTTATATAACATTGATTATAGTTAAAAGAGTCTTTATTTGTGTTTTGGTCAATTTATGGTTTATGAGTATAGTTGATATTGTGTAACTATCTATAATATAGCAAATAGCATATTGTATCCTCAATTAAAATATAGGTGAATTGATTTTTCGAATTTTACGATAATTAAGTTTGTTACATTTGTCATAGTTATTAACAATTACTAACATTTGACTTTTGTCATAAATATTTGGTTTACAAAAATAATATTTGTATATTTGTAAAAATTTACGAATATGAAGGAAAAACTCGAATTTATACGTCAAAAGGAGCAGATGAATGCTTCGGAGCTTGCGAAAAAATTGGGCGTCGAGGCCTCTGCTATTTCGCATATCAAATCTGGACGCAATAAACCGAGCTTCGATTTTGTCGTTAAGATTCTCGCGGCGTTTCCTCATATCAACCCAGATTGGTTGCTTCTTAATCGTGGTCCCTACTCTCGTGCCGAGGTGTCGGATGCTATGCCGTCTGCGGATGTCGCAGCGGATGTCGTGCGTGAGGATAAGCTCTCCCCTGCTGGCGAGGTATTACTATTCGATGCTGCGGAAAATATCACATCCTCGCAGGGTGTGCAGTCGACTCAAAATTGTGAGGAGTTTAATTTTCCATTGCCACAGAGATCGGGTAAAATTGTTGAGCGAATAATTGTGCTTTACTCCGATAAGTCTTTTGAAAGCTATAATCCATCAGGTCGCTAAAAAGACCATATTATTAATATAGGCTACTTCTCTATCTCAGTTATACTTTGAGGTAAGATGTAGCCTATTTCTTTTGCTATCTCTATGTTGAGTGATGATATGCGATGACGCGCCCACTCTTTGCGTGGTCCTGCGCTGCGTTGGCGGTTGCTGTGCCTGGTGTTGTGTGGATGATAATACGTGCCTTTAGGGAGTGTTAGTACACAATCGCGCAATAATAAAATATGCAGTAGATATGCCAAATATTGCATAACTACTGCATAATATCTTCGAAAAATTTTCTCGTTTTCGTGTCTGTGTTAGGCTAAATCTTCGAATATCGCCGCAGTGCAATCTGCTCTCTAACCCACACTCCAGAGTCGATGCTCCTATTTTTTGAGGTTGTCGCGCAGTTTCTGGAGTTCGTACATCCTATCACGATATCGCGCTGCATTTTGGAAGTCGAGAGTCTTCGCGGCGCTCTCCATTTTGCTCTTCATCTCGGCAATCAAAGCGTCGATATTCTGCTCCAAAACACTCTCCTCGGGGGCCTCTGTGCTATAACTACTTAACCCTTCGGCAGCCATCGTGCCACTACCTCCGCCAATCTCTCCAAGGATGCTGTTAATGCTATCTCCGACATCCTCAAAGCGGCTCTCGGTGTGTGATCTATAAGATGCGCCACCACCTCTATTTCGGCGGCTCTCGTTGCCTCTCTCGCTCTCCGAAGCATCGCTTATCGTAAGCAGACTATTAGGCTCCGAGCTACTCTTCTTGGCGCTGCGTGGCGTAACATTATTCTCGAAATTAAACTCTACTTGCTTTGCGCGACGGTGGATGCTCTGGCGTATAACCTCTCTCATCGAGTCGGTCATCTTGTCGGCATAAAGCACCGCAAGGCCTGTGATATGTCGCGCCGCACGTCCTATAACCTGCGTTAGCGAGCGCACGTTACGCAAGAAGCCCTCCTTATCGGCATCGAGAATCATCACAAGACTTACCTCTGGAAGGTCGATACCCTCACGCAGTAGGTTTACGCCCACGATAACATCTATGCGACCTTCGCGCAAGTCCTCAAGAATCTTGATGCGGTCGAGGGTGTCGATGTCGGAGTGTATGTAGTTATTCTTTATGCCCACTCTATCGAGGTATCGCGAAAGCTCCTCTGCCGAGCGTTTCGAGATGGTCGTGATAATTGCCTTCTCGTTGCGCTTTATGACGCTATTGAGCCTATCTATGATGTCATCTATTTGGTTCTCCGTAGGGTGTATGATAATCGAAGGATCGACGATGTGCGTAGGGCGTATAAGTTGCTCTACGATAACACCATTGCTCTCCTCTAACTCATACTCCGCAGGCGTAGCGCTTACGTAAATGGTTGTTCGAGCAAGTCTTTCGAACTCACTGAAACGCAGAGGACGGTTGTCCAGCGCTGCAGGAAGGCGGAATCCATACTCCACGAGGTTCTCCTTGCGCGACCTGTCGCCACCAAACATACCGCGAATCTGTGGCACTGTAACGTGACTCTCGTCTATTACTACGAGGAGGTCGCGAGGGAAGAAGTCGATAAGGCAGAAGGGACGTGAGCCTGGTCTACGACCATCGAGATATCGTGAGTAGTTCTCGATACCCGAGCAGTAGCCCAACTCCTTAATCATCTCCAGGTCATACTCCACGCGCTGCTTGATGCGCTGTGCCTCTACGGGGCGTTGCTCCTTTTCGAAGTACTCTATCTGCTTCACGAGGTCATCCTGAATCTGGCTGATGGCCCTATTTATATGCTCACGTGTAGACACAAAGAGGTTGGCGGGGTAGAGTGTAACCTCCTGCAATGTATCCTGCTTCTTGCCCGTCTCGATGTCGAAGCTATATATCGCCTCAATCTCGTTGTCGTAGAAGAGTATCTTAAATCCCTGATTTCCGAACTCGCCGAACGATGCTACAATCTCTATTGTCTCGCCACGCACGCGGAATGTTGCGGGCTTTAGCTCCAGCTCGGTACGTGTGTAGAGTGCATCTACGAGCTTGCGGAGCAGTACGTTACGCTGATGTGTCTCACCCACACGGAGTGTGATTGCAGTAGCGTGGAAGTCATCTGGATTACCGCAACCATAGATACACGATACGCTCGACACCACAATCACATCCCTACGCCCCGATAGTAGTGTCGCTACGGTCTTAAGACGCAGACGCTCTATCTCATCGTTAATCGAGAGGTCTTTCTCGATGTAGGTATCTGTCGCAGGAAGGTATGCCTCCGGCTGGTAGTAGTCGTAGTACGATACGAAATACTCCACAGCATTATTCGGAAAGAAACTCTGAAACTCCTTGTATAGCTGTGCTGCGAGGGTTTTGTTGTGGCTTATGACAAGCGTAGGTCTCTCAATCTTGGCTATGGCGTTGGCAATGGTAAATGTCTTACCCGAGCCGGTGACACCAAGAAGCGTTGTGCCTTCGCTCTTATCCTCTACGACCGACTGCACAATCTTCTCTATCGCCTGGGGCTGATCTCCCGTAGGTGTGTATGCTGCAACAAGATTGAAATTCATACTACAAAAGTAGTTAAAAAATGTACAACAACAAAAAAAATAACCCCGAGAGTACTCTCCCGAGGTTATTGTAGTAGGGTATTGCTGATTACTTACCCGCAGAGCCGTAGCCCGAGAATGGGTGGATAGATACGATCCACGCATTGCCATAGCGAGTGTTACCCGAAAGCTTGATGTGCGACTGACCCTCGCCGATGCTCACGCTATACTCGTTCAAAAGCTGCTGCTTAGGCTCCGACATAAGGTCATCCGAGTCGGTAATCCAGATGCGTGTGAGAAGGCCTGTGGCGTTGTCAATCTCATAGCCCCAGATTGTCACCGAGTGGTGCAACGAAGCGATATTCTCGCTAAGGGCGATAGTCAAACTTGCCATACCGCGCTCGAACGACTCAACAACGAGGTTTGAGAAGTATGCCAAACGCTCCTTACCCTGCAATGAAGAACCATTACCCCAGTGGTAGTAGTTGTTGTAGCAGTAGGTGTACATCTCTGGATACTGGCTTGGGAAGATGTCGTGAGAGTAACCACGGTACATATATGGCTCGATGCTGCTCCATACGCTCTTGTAGTAGCCACCATCGCTCTTAGGATATGCCTGTGAGCCTGCTGATGCGTACTCGCCGCCATAGAGCTTACCCTCGAAGTACCAAGGAATAGCCTCCTCAGGGTGACCACCTCGGCTGTTGTTCCACTCGTCGTGGTACACCTCCATAAGTGCCAACTCATATGGTGAGAATGAGCCATAAACCTTTGTGCCAGGACCGTTGATAGCAGTTGAAGGTAGTGTGTTGCCCGCAGCAACATATCTATCCTGCCACCACTGAATCATATTTGCCGATGCAGCAGCCCAGCACATATTGATATCGCCATTGTCGCCAGCACCCTTCTTGTTAACGTCATACCAACCCGATGTGAGTGTTACGCCCTCGGCAAATACGATGCTATTGCCACCCTCAACGGCTGTTGCGGTGATGGTAATCTCGTTCGACTTCAACTCGCCCTTAGTTGCATAAATGGTGTATGTGCCAGGGGTTGTAGTGGCGAACTTATTGCCATTTACGATGCTGCCATTAGCGTAGATAGAACACTTGCTTGTTACATTTGCTCCATCCTGTGTTACGATAAATGTTGTGCTTTCGATGCCGTTAGCCTTGATAGTGTCCACCGTAGCCTCGATAGTGATAGGCTTCTCCTCCTCTACAATAGTAGCCTTCGCAGTAACCTTCACCTCCTCAGATGTAGCCTCGCCATAGCCCTCGATGGTAGTCTTGGCGTAGAACTTATACTCGCCAGCCTCGGTAGTAGAGAATGTATTGCCCTGAATAGGAGTTCTGTTCTCGGCATTGTAGATAGTAGCATCAACGATGTTACCCTCCCACTTTGCTGTGAATGTTACCTTATCTGCGCCATCGGCGTTAATCTCGCTCTTGTCGACCTCCAATACGAGAGTGCCTGTTACAGGAGGCTCAGGCTTCTCACTTGGCTCCGTAGCAGTGATGTTGATAACGTTCGATACCTCGTTAGAGTTGGTCGAGTATGCGATGAAACTATACTCGCCAGCATACTTGGTCTTGAAGGTGTTACCCTCGAGAGCCTCGTTAGTCTCGTAGAAGCGGATGTCGGCATCTACCACATTACCCTCTTTATCCGTAACGGTGAATGTTGCCATATCCTCGCCATTAGCCTCGATAGAGAGCTTGTCAGCGGTGATGGTAAGTGTCTGTGCTGGGTCCTTTGGTAGCTGCTCTTCGCAAGCCACGATGCCGAGCAATGCCACTAATGCAAATAGAATCTTCTTCATTAGTTATAGATTTAAAAGAAGGCGGAGGCGTTTCTGCCTCCACCCCGAGTGGTTATTACTTAACTCGCTTAAGAACGATATCTGTTGTAGCGCAAGCCTTGAGCTGAACGTCGTTGAGGAATACCGATGGACGGTAAAGACCATAACCAAACTCCTCGCCCGCCTGATATGCACCGATAGTGAGTGTATCGCCACCATCAGAGATTGTTACAGGGAATGTAGCAGGAGCTGTGAACTGGTTATTGTAGTCGCAACCATAGAAGTTGAGGTAACCAAGCTCATCCCAGTTGTAGAGGTACTCGCCCTTTGATGAAGGAACGGTGAGAACATCACCCTCTGCAATCTCAAGGAAGAACTTTGGACCATAGTCACGATAGATGAGGTTGTGGCCCTTAGCGTAGTAGTTAGGGAGTGCCTCCAAAAGATCTGCTGGAGAGTACACAGGAAGAGCAGTGTATACGCCCTGTGCCGATACGTTGAATGGGAAGCCGAGGATTACAAGGCGGTTCTGGTCGCGGTAGTCGGCCTCGGTCTTTGCGTCAACGCCCTGTGCGATAGTCACTTTGTCGCTAACGGTAGCAGTGATGCCATTCTCCTGAATTAGGGTGTATGTCATCTCCCACTCGCCAAGAAGCGATGTGAACAATGATGACTCTACGCGAGGCGCTGCAGCCTGCTTTGGAGTGGTGTGTGTTGTAGCCTTGAATGTCTCGGTATGCTCGGCATTCTTGATGCTTACCATAACAGTGTACTCCACCTCTGGCCACAAGTTCTCCATCTTGATAGAGAGACCTGTGTTGTTGATAGCGTCGATATCTACCTGGCTAATCTC
>JADBON010000277.1:0-2394 GCA_015656305.1 Alistipes sp. | reverse complement strand
TATCACAATAAATTATGCCTCAGGAGCAATAGCCTCTGAAGGACAAACACCAGCGCAAGTACCGCAATCGATACACTTGCTTGGGTCGATAACATAGATGTCACCTGCAGAGATAGCCTCTACTGGGCACTCGTTGATGCATGTACCACACGCAACACAAGAATCAGAAATTTTGTAAGCCATAATACTTTATAGTTTTAATGAGTGTTTCGCCTTGCAAATATACAAATTATTTTATAAAATCAAACCCTGTATAAGGAATTAACACCTCAGGGATGCGAATTCCCTCCTCCGTCTGGTTGTTTTCGAGCAAAGCAGCCACGATACGAGGCAGTGCAAGAGACGAGCCATTTAGAGTGTGACAGAGCTGTGTTTTGCGATTATCATCGCGGTAGCGCAACTTCAGACGGTTAGACTGGAACGACTCGAAGTTCGATACTGACGACACCTCCAACCAGCGCTTCTGTGCCTCGGAGTAGACCTCGAAGTCGAAGGTAAGAGCCGATGTGAATGACATATCGCCACCACAAAGGCGCAAGATACGGTATGGCAAGCCGAGTGAAGCCACGATGCTCTCTACGTGTGCCACCATCGCCTCCAACGCCTCATACGAGTTGTCGGGGTGCGCCACCTGCACAATCTCCACCTTGTCGAACTGGTGCAAGCGGTTCAGGCCACGCACATCCTTACCATACGAGCCAGCCTCACGACGGAAGCAAGGCGTGTATGCCGTCATCTTCACAGGCAACTCGCTCTGCTCGAGGATTACGTCGCGGAAGATATTTGTCACAGGCACCTCTGCCGTAGGCACAAGGTAGAAACCATCTGCCGTAGCGTGGTACATCTGTCCCTCCTTATCTGGCAACTGACCAGTACCGAAACCCGAAGCCTCGTTTACCATAATTGGAGGCTCAACCTCCTGATAACCAGCACGTGTGTTGCAGTCGAGGAAGTAGTTAATCAAGGCACGCTGAAGGCGAGCACCCTTACCCTTGTAGACTGGGAAACCAGCACCTGTAAGCTTCACGCCGAGGTCGAAGTCGATGATGTCGTACTTCTTTGCAAGCTCCCAATGTGGCAATGCCTCACCAGGAATCTCGGTGTAGTTCTCCACGAGCTTTACCACTACGTTATCCTCCGCCGTACGGCCCTCAGGCACGCTGTCGTGTGGGAAGTTAGGCAGACGTACAATCTCATTCTGAAGCTCCTCTGCCACCTGCTCCGACTCCTCCTTAAGCTGCTGTGAGCGAACCTTGAGAGCAGCCACCTCGGCCTTCATAGCCTCAGCCTCCTCTTTAAGGCCCTTACCCATAAGCATACCAATCTGCTTTGCAGCCTGGTTCTGTGCCGCAAGCGTCGAGTCGAGCTCATTCTGCAGAGCCTTACGCTTGTCGTCAAGCTCGATGATACGAGCGATAATAGGTGCCGCATCGACACCCTTCTTTGCGAGGCGACGTATAGCCTCCTCTGTATTGTCGCGCAATTGCTTTAGTGTAAGCATAATTCTACGTTTTATTTCACTTTTGATTGACAAAGATACAACATTATTGCGAACAATGTTCAACGCATCCCTAAATTTTTTATACCTTTGTGCGATAAGTGTGATTTAAGCTACCATTCGAGAGATATTATGACTACCCCGAAGCGTAAAATAGAGCTACTTTGTCCTGCTCGCGACTACCGCGCAGCTATTGCTGCCGTAGATTGTGGTGCCGATGCCCTGTATATCGGTGCCGAGGGTTTTGGTGCCCGTCGTGCTGCCACCAACAGCACAGCCGACATAGCACGTGTTGTGGACTACGCCCACCTCTATGGCGTTAGGGTTTACGTCACGCTCAACACCATCCTCTACGAGAGCGAACTCAAGCAGGCCGAGGCTCTGGCACGTGAGCTTATTGCCGTAGGTGTCGATGCGCTTATCGTTCAGGATATGGCATATAGGGAGATGAACCTCCCGGTGGAGCTTCACGCCTCAACGCAGGTCTGCAATATGACTCCCGAGGGTGCTAAGTTCCTCGAAGATAGCGGCTTTACGCGTGTTATCCTGGAGCGTGCGCTATCGCTCGAAGAGATTAAGAGCATCCGTAGTGCTACCACCGTAGATTTGGAGTGCTTCGTTCACGGAGCCATCTGCGTAGGTCATAGTGGCCGTTGCTACCTCTCACGTTCGCAATCCTCGCGTTCGGGTAATCGTGGCGAGTGTTCACAGCCCTGTCGCCTTACCTACGACCTTGTTACGGAGCGTGGCGAGAAGCTAATCAGTGGCAAGCACCTCCTCTCGGTCAAGGACTTCGACCTCTCGGCACGTATCGGCGAGATGATTGACGCTGGCGTTATGTCGTTCAAGATTGAGGGCCGCCTCAAGGACGATAACTACATCAAGAATATCGTAAG
>JADBON010000095.1:0-5399 GCA_015656305.1 Alistipes sp. | reverse complement strand
TCGACACTCGATGCGTTGCAGGAGGGTTGGTTCAACTACGATGAGACTACGGCAAAGATGGATGTCTCGTCGACGGTTGATGGCGTGACGTACAGGGTGAAGGGATATTTTCGCATTGTATCGGAGAGGTTTATGGTGATGTTGGATGCTGGTGATGTGATAGATATCATCGCAAAGGCCTCGCCAGAGCTAACCTCGGACGATACGTTTATTATGTTAAAGGGTGTTCTCCAGAGCTTTGGAGATGTCTACCTTTGTATAGTTTTTGAGAGATAGAAGCGATTACCTTTGCGTATATATTATATAGGTATGTGCGTGTGTAGGGTAGGTGTTTTTGAATGAATAACTTTTGATTATGGCAAACTATGTTTCTCACCAGACTGCTGCCGAGGTGGCTGTGTCGGCACTCTTCAAGAGTGTATATATGCAGATGGCTGCTGCGCTCTCGATTACGGGTCTTGTAGCCTACTTCTTGTCGCAGTCTTTGGATTTCTGGTATTTCTTGGCTGAAAATAGTTCTATGATTTGGATTATTTTCATTGCCCAGATTGGCCTTGTTGTGTGGCTCTCGGCACGCATCACACGTATGTCGATGACCTCGGCAACGCTGCTCTTTATTCTATATTCGGCGTTGATGGGTGTTACGATGTCATCCATATTTATGATCTATACGATGAGCTCTATTGCGTCGGTGTTCTTCATCACTGCGGGAATGTTCCTCGTAATGAGTCTGCTTGGATACCTCACACGTATGGACCTCACACGTCTTGGAAGTCTTCTTTTTATGGCGTTGATAGGTGTAGTCATCGCTTCGGTGGTTAACATCTTCCTCGGCTCGGAGACTCTATATTGGATTGTGAGCTACGTGGCGGTTGTGGTATTCGTAGGTCTTACGGCTTATGACACGCAGAAGATTAAGCATATGCTTACGGAGTATGGTCAGGTGGATGAGATGGGACATAAGTTAGCGCTCTTTGGTGCGTTGACCTTGTACCTCGACTTTGTTAACCTGTTCCTCTATCTGTTGCGAATCTTTGGCGACCGCAAGTAGTGGTATAGTAGAATAAAAAGAAAAGGTGTGTTCTCCGAATCGGGAACACACCTTTTTTTTTATGCCGTTTAGAGCAAGTCGCTACTGCTTGTCGCGTGGCAAAATTAGGTTAAGAAGAACGCCTACTAATGCCGATAGACCGATACCTCCAATGGTAAAGGTGCCGATTGTAAACTCCGCACCACCGATACCAAGAATCAGAATGAGCGATACGATGATAAGGTTGCGAGTGTTGCTCAAATCAATCTTATTCTTAACAAGGCTGTTGACACCCACCGCAGCGATAGTGCCGAAGAGAAGCAGCATAATACCTCCAAGAACTGCATCAGGGATGGTCTTCAGAAGTGCGCTTACCTTGCCCAATACCGAGAATAGGATGCCGAAGAGGGCAGCAATGCGGATGACCGAAGGGTCAGCAATCTTGGTAAGCGAGATAGCACCCGTAACCTCCGAGTAGGTAGTTACAGGAGGACCGCCAATGAACGATGCTGCTACACACGCCAGGCCGTCGCCAAGCATCGTGCGGTGAAGACCAGGGTCCGAAACATAATCCTTGCCCGTAACCTCGTTTATGGCGTAGATATCGCCTATATGCTCAATTACAGGTGCGATAGCAACGGGAATCATAAAGATGATAGCCTCCCAGCAAAGCTCGGGGCGTACGAAGCTCGGTAGTGCGAACCACGATGCCTCGACAACGGGTTGAAAGTCGATGATGCCATAGAATATCGCGGCGATGTAGCCTACGACAATACCCGCAAAGATGGGGATAAGACGTAGTAGTCCCTTGCCATAGAGCGAGATGATAACCGTTGTTGCAAGCGCGATAATCGCAAGAGACCAGTTGCTCTTTGCCATATTTACTCCCGTAGAAGCCAACGAAAGACCGATAAGCATAATCACAGGGCCTACGACAACTGGAGGGAAAAGACGTGTGATAAAACCTACACCACGAAGGCGTACGAGAAGGCTCATAAGAGCATATACGCCACCTACGGCTACCAAGCCTGATAGCGTGCCTGGAAGACCAAAGAGTTCGGTGGCCTTGATGATAGGTGCGATAAATGCGAAGCTACTGCCGAGGAATACGGGGACCTTACCCTTTGTAATGGCGTGGAAGATGAAGGTTCCCACACCTGCGGTGAAGAGTGCCACCGATGGGTCCAAACCCACCAACAGCGGAACCAATACCGTTGCTCCAAAGGCGACAAAGAGGAACTGTGCTCCTACGATTGTCTTTTGGATGATGCCGAGATTGTTGCTATTTTTCATATAAAAGTTATAATTAGTAGTGTTACAAAATTAACTATTTTTACCGAATATAGCGAGTTTTTTCGGAAAATAATAACTATATTTGCGTAATAATTAAAACTACTTTGTTATGGCATTGCATATAATTGACCATCCGCTTGTGCAGCATAAGTTGAGCATTATGCGTAATAAGGAGACATCGACAATGATGTTCCGTGAGTTGCTCAAAGAGATTTCACTCTTTATGGGCTATGAGATTACTCGCGACTTTCCGTTGAGCTACGAGGAGATTGAGACACCGTTGCAGAAGATGAAGGCACCAACGCTTGCGGGTAAGAAGATGGTTATCGCGCCTATTCTTCGTGCTGGTTTGGGTATGGTCGATGGCCTTTTGGCACTCAACCCTTCGGCGCGTGTGGGACATATCGGTATGTATCGCGATGAGGTTACTTGCGAGCCTGTATTCTACTACTACAAGATGCCAGAGAACAAAGACCGCTTGGTGATTGTTACCGATCCGATGTTGGCAACAGGAGGTAGCGCGTGTGATGCTATCTCTCGCCTAAAGAACGATGGCTATACGTCTATTCGATTGATGTGCTTGGTAGCATCGCCACAGGGCGTTAAGGCTGTTCAGCAGAAGCATCCCGATGTGGATATCTATCTCGCAGCGCTTGACGATGGCCTTAACGAGAAGAACTACATCCTCCCAGGTCTTGGAGATGCGGGTGATAGAATCTTCGGTACAAGATAGGTTGTAAGTGTTATAATATATGGGTTGCCTCACGGTGGGCAACCTTTTTGTTTATATGCGTAGAGAGTGGTTGTGGGCGTCTGTAACATCTATACAAAAGTGTTAAATTAGTGTTACAATTCGTTTACAGGGTTGTTTTTCTCGATTAAGAAGAATAATTTTGCCTTCGAAATAAGCCTATAAAAGGCGTAAAATAGGAGATAATAAATATTAATAAACTATAAAACGTTATGATTCAAGTATTAACACTTTTAGGCGCGCTCGGTATGTTCCTCTATGGAATGAACCTTATGAGCGCAGGATTGCAGAAGGCGGCAGGTAGCAAGATGCGAAACTTCCTTACGGCAATGACATCTAACCCATTCAAGGGCGTACTCTCGGGTTTGGGTATTACGACTGTTATTCAGTCCTCATCGGCAACTACGGTTATGACCGTAGGTTTCGTAAATGCAGGTTTGCTCACCTTGTCACAGGCCGTGGGTGTGATTATGGGTGCCAATATCGGTACTACGGTTACGGCGTGGCTCGTGTCGTTGTTGGGTTTCAAGGCCGATATCTCGCTCTTTGCAGTGCCTCTTATGGCCGTGGGCTTTATCCTTAGCCTCGCGAAAAGCGATAAGCGTCGCCACATTAGTGAGCTAATCGTAGGTTTCTCGCTTTTGTTCCTTGGTCTGTCGCTTATGAAGGAGTCGGTGCCCGATTTGCGTGAGACTCCCGAGGTGTTGTCATTCATCCAGAACTGGACAAGCTATGGCTTCGGCTCGGTACTTATCTTCTTGGTATTTGGCACGGTGCTAACCCTTGTGTTGCAGTCCTCGTCGGCAACTATGGCCCTAACGCTTATTATGGTGAATATGGGTTGGATTCCATTCGAGATGGGTGCTGCGATGGTGTTGGGTGAGAATATTGGTACTACAATTACAGCAAATATCGCCGCTGCGGTAGGTAATGCTAATGCACGTCGTGCGGCACTTGCACATACTCTCTTCAACGTGTTTGGCGTATGCTGGGCGTTGATACTCTTCCGTCCGTTCCTCACTCTTGTAGGTGCTACGATTGGCTGGATGGGATTGCCAAATCCTATGGAGATTGATAATAGTATGACAATGACTGCTGATGAGAGTATCTCAACCCTCTATGGTATCTCGATGCTCCATACGCTATTCAACCTCTTCAATACGATGATTCTTATCTGGTTTGTGAATCTTATCGTAAAGATTGTAACTAAGGTAATCAAGGATAAGAAGAGCGCCGAGGAGGATAGCGTGAAGCTTAAGTTTATCGACGCAGGCCCACTTTCGACTGCCGAGTTGGCCGTAGGTCAGGCACGTAGCGAGGTTATCCACTTTGCCGAGATTTCACGCCGCATCGTAGAGTTCGTACGTCGCGCTGTGAATGCCAAGAACGATAAGGAGTTCGAGGATATACGTCAGCGTTTGGTTAAGTATGAGGAGATTTCGGACCGCATTGAGTATGAGATTGCGCAGTTCCTTAATGCCCTTCCCGAGGATAGTATCTCGGAGGAGACACGTACCGAGACCAAGCGTATGTATAAGATTATCGGCGAGCTTGAGAGCCTTGGTGACTCGGGTGAGTCTATCGGAAGAATCCTTATGCGTCGTAATAGCCACGAGAAGACGTTTACCGCAGAGCAGAAGGCAAAACTCGAGACACTGCTTGTGGCAATTGATAAGGCTTATGGCGTTATGATTGATAACCTCAAGGCCGAGAAGTTGGAGCCTATTGGCCTTCGTATGGCTACCGATTGCGAGATTGAGATTAACGACATCCGCAACGCCATCCGCGAGGAGGAGATTCATCAGATAGAGACCGATGGCGCTAACTACCAGTCGAGCGTCTACTATCTTGATACAATCTCGGAGTTGGAGCGTATGGGTGACTTTATTATCAACATTTCGCAGGCTCTCGAGAAGTAAATCTCGTTAAGGGTAGGGGAGTTGCCCTTACCAAAGTAATAGAGGTCACCGATGGGATGAGTGAAAGCGCTCGCCATCGGTGGCGCTCTTATTGTTGCAACTTACCAAAGGGAGTGTCGATAGTCCAAAATATATAGGTTTTTTGGCATATTATTCTTTTTTATCTGCGGCTCAAAAATATGTTAACTCATTGATTGATAGCTGATTGATGTTTGCACTGAAAAAAAAGAGTTGGCAGAGATTTGTTTGTTATTAAAAATTAGTATCTTTGCAGGCCCAAAATAGTGTTTTTGGGTAATTGGATTACAATAAATTAAGTATTAACTAAACTTTTAACAAAGTGGATTCAAAGAGTTACAAGACTATCTCGGTCAAGGCAGAGGACGCTCAGAAGGAGTGGTTCGTG
>JADBON010000156.1:0-4021 GCA_015656305.1 Alistipes sp. | reverse complement strand
GAATACCGTGAACTCGCCATCCATCAGGTCATCCTGATTCTGCGCGTAGTAGCCGATATTTACATTTGCGCCAACCTTTATCTCGCCCTCGGTAGCCTCCAGCTCGCCGATAAGCATACGTGCAAACGTGGTCTTACCCTCGCCGTTGCGACCTACAAGCGCTATCTTCTGTCCTCGCTCGATGGTAAACTCCGCGCCTGCGAAGATGCGTTTCTCGCCAAAGGCCTTACCCACACCCTTTACATCGGCAACAATCTGTCCCGAACGTGGTGCTGGGGGGAACTTGATGTTGAGGCGTGACAAGTCCTCCTCGTCAACCTCTATACGCTCCAACTTCTCGAGCTGCTTCACGCGCGACTGCACCTGATTACTCTTCGTAGGCTTGTAGCGGAACTTCTCGATAAACTCCTCGGTCTTCTCGATAAGACGCTGCTGATTCTCATACGCTGCCAACTGCTGCTCGCGGCGCTCGGCACGCAACGTCACAAACTTCGAGTATGGAACCTTATAGTCGTAGACCTTACCCAGCGATAGCTCTATGGTGCGTGTAGTGACATTGTCGAGGAATGCTCTATCGTGCGATATAAGCAACACCGCGCCATTGTAATTTTTGAGGTAGTCCTCAAGCCACTGAATACTCTCGATGTCGAGGTGGTTTGTAGGCTCATCGAGAAGGAAAATAGATGGTCGCTTAAGAAGCAACTTCGCCAACTCGATACGCATACGCCAACCTCCCGAGAATTCACGTGTAGGACGCTCGAAGTCCGTGCGCTTAAAACCCAAACCGAGCAACGTGCGCTCGATATCGGCATCACGTGTGTCGCCACCAAGGATATGGTAGCGGTCGTTAGCCACACTCAGGCGGTGAATCAGCCCCTCGTACTCCTCGCTCTCGTAGTCGGTGCGCGATGCTATCTCTGCCGTAAGACGCTCTATTTCGGCCTCGATACGTAGTACCTCGTCGAAAGCCTTTGCAGTCTCGTCAACAAGTGTCGTTGTGTCTGCCACACGCATCTGCTGTGGTAGGTAGCCTATCGTACACTCGCTATTGATAGATACAGCACCCTCGGTAGGCTGTTGCTCGCCCGTGATTACGCGCATAAGCGTAGTCTTGCCCGCACCATTCTTACCCACAAGACCTATACGGTCCTTGGGGTTGATCATAAACGAGATGCCATCGAAGAGTGTCCAGCCTCCGTAGCTTATGGTAAGGTTATCTAACGAAATCATATTATGAATTGAGCATATCTACGATAGCCTGCTCTGGGTTTGGTGCGCCAAATACGGAGCTACCTGCAACCAAAGCCTCAGCACCTGCGTCGAAGAGTAGGCGAGAGTTCGATGCCGAGATACCGCCATCAACCTCGATGATAAGCTCCTCGAGTCCCAACTCCTGCTTCTTCTTTGTGAGATACTCACACTTGGCAATAGACGATGGCATAAACTTCTGGCCTCCGAAGCCTGGCTCAACGCTCATCACAAGGATTAGGTCGAGCTGTGTGAGCCACTTGTCGAGTACCTCAGGCTCGGTACCTGGCTTAATCGAGATACCCACCTTTGCACCCGCCTTGCGGATAAGGTCGATACACTCCTGAATGTTCTCCGTAGCCTCGTAGTGGAAAGTAACGTAGTCGGCACCAGCCTCCACAAAGCGAGTTACATACTTCTCGGGAGCGGTAATCATAAGATGCACGTCAAGAACCTTCTCGGTACCCTTGCGAAGAGGCTTCATAAGAGGAAAACCGAACGAGATATTTGGCACAAAAACACCATCCATAACATCTACGTGTACCCACTCAGCCTGCGAGCGATTAAGCATCTCCATATCGCGGTTGAGGTTTCCGAAGTCGGCTGAGAGAACCGACGGAGCAATAATACGTTTCATAATATTTTTTAATTTAAAGTCTATCTCGAAATGGGTTATTAACGGCTAAAATTTCTGGTTGCCGATAATATCACACAAAGATACAAATATTTCCGCAATAAACAAATAGGCTTCGAAATATAATCGTGTAAATCGCAGTAAGTCAATGAGTTAAATGTCTATGCTTGTAACTGCCTGATTATCAGCACTATGAAAAAGTGGTGAAATTACACCTATTTAAGTTATTGATATTCAATGTGTTGCAAAACGCAATCTGGAAAAAATTGTTGCAAAAATTTTTGGTGGAGCGACAATTCGTTGCTAACTTTGCATTAAAGAAAAACCTAAAAAACAACAGAAAATGAAACGCTTAATTAATTTGCTATCGTGCCTTGTGATGATGCTATTTATTATAGGTGTGACGGATGCGGCGGCGCAGCATACCTATAAATTTAGCGACTCTCTGGGTACCTACACCGTGAAGTTTCGACCTCACGTTCCCGATACGCAGTTTGCCGTGTCGCCAACAAAACCTCTAATCCCAAAGACTCACGAGTTGCGCCTCTCAACATCGTGGGGTGCTACGAATAGTTGGGGTGGTGTAATTGGTTGGAATGAGACTATTGGTGGGTATCATAATGCCCAATCGGACTATTATAGATATGACTACGGCAATAGTAAATTCTATACCATAAATCTCGACTATGGTTATTGGGCAAAGGAGTGGCTAAGTATTGGTGGTAGTGCGACGTGGGTTATGGGACTACGTAATGTCTTCGACACCCAAACTCGCAAGCGTGTTGATACTTTCCATCAGGACTTCGTTAGCATAATGCCTACGGTGCGCTTTGCGTGGTTGCGACGTGGCGCGGTGCAGTTGTATTCAAGTTTTAGTTTGGGATTTGGCGTAGAGCGTTATCGCCTGAATAGCGATGTCGGCCGACCAGATTATATTATAATGTATTATTGCGCCTTCGACGTTAAGCCTATTGGCGTGTCGGTAGGTCGCAAATGGTTTGGATTTGCTGAGTTGGGCTATGGCTCACGTGGTGTGTTCAACTTTGGATTTGGATGTAGAATTAACTCAAATATTAAGTAGCGATGGGACGTATATATAAATATGTAGTTGCGAGCATCGTTGTGTTGTTCTCGGCACAACTTGCATCGGCACAGGAGGTGGTCACAGACCAGCTTGTTTACGACCGTGTAACGGGGTATATGTCATCTGCCGATAGGTTAGATGCGCCCATAAAGAGTGGTGTTAATATTCAGGAGATTCGCTGGAAGCACGATATCTCGTTGTGGTGTGGTGCGCCAGGCCTTATCTCCGAGGCGATGTTGGGAAATCTATTCGGGGGTTATGAGGATGATATTGCATATATTTACCCTGCCGAGCATCTTGTGAATCTTCGTACGAGGTTAGGCGCAAAATATAGATTTCCAACCATTGGCGTTAGCTACTCAAATCAGCTTCGTCCTTGGCTTGCGTTGGGTGTGAAGAGTACGTTTGCTGGTATTTGGCAGGGTGTCTACGATGTATATACCGACAGACATCTCTACAATGAGGGGGTGTATAACATAACAGCGATGGTTGATGCTCGCTTCAGTTGGTTGCGTCTTCGCAACGTCGAGATGTATTCGTCGATTGCTGTTGGTTTATGCGCTCACATAGAGTATTGCTTTGGTAATCTCTGGCCTATGGGCGATGTGGCTCTTGTGGGTTTGAAGGTAGGTCGCTCGTTCTATGGCTTCGTGGAGATTGGTGCAGGTGTCGGCGGCTCGGTGCGAGGTGGCTTAGGTGTAAGGTTTAACGGTAAAAAGTAGATAGTGTATGAAAAAGTATATTTGGGGTGTTTTGTTGGCATTAACAACATTAACATCGTGTAAGATGAGCGACGGTCAGGATCGAGAGCCTATTGATATTGGCGAGTATGTGGCCTCAATGGCGTTGGTGTCATATAAGTATGATGCTGCAGATCAGGTTGCTCACGCGCTTATCCTCGATTGGTATCTCTCGACTGGCGATGAGAGTATTGTGAGTAAGTTTTTTGATGGCTACACTGTGGAGCAACTCGAATCGGGTGATGTGGTGTTGATTCGCAAAATGGCTCACGCTGACCCACGTGCCGTGATATCTTTTGCAACCGATGGTAAGCT
>JADBON010000134.1:0-4419 GCA_015656305.1 Alistipes sp. | reverse complement strand
GCTTGGGCGGTAAAGCTATCTGAAGCTATCTCGAAATAGGGATTATAGATGTTTACCACCGATGAGGAGTCGGCCGTAGAGGTCTTGAAAAAGAGCGTAACCTCGTTATTATACTCGCCCGAACGTTTGCCTTCGGTATCCACCTTATAGTAGTAATCCGCTTCAATGGTGATGACATAGCCGAAATGGGTGCCTTCGCTCGAAGGAACACCATTCGAGTCGAGGTCGGTAATAACCGGAAGGACATTCTTCGCAGCATCAGGCGAGAGCGACAACTCCTCGGCAACGAGGTAAATCTGTAGTGGGAAGAGCGCCTCGGGAAGACCAAGAGGCAAGCTAATCTTCGCAGCAACAGATGCACCAACCTTACTCTCGACGATATTCGTATCCGAATCTGGGACCATATCGAGAACCATAGTATAAGGGCTACCGAGGATGAACTCCACGCTTCGCTGGAGGTTCTCGGCAGTAAGGATTATGGTCTGCAGCTTCGTACCGCTGATAGCCTGTGTCTTGAAGGTCACAGTATTCCAGCCATCGGCACCTGTACTCTTGCTCACGATGTACTTCTCTACATCGGTAGCACCCGCAGCATTATTCACCGCCAACACATTACCCGCGAGATTCGAGAACGTAACCGCATTGTTGTTGGTAGCGCCCGTAGCGATATTGGTCTCGTAGCGATACTTCAGCGTAAAGAGTGCATCACCCTGGGTGAGTACTCGCTGTGTGTACTCCACACTTAGACGACGCTCGCCATCCGAGATATTATTCAGACTCTTAGTCTCAACGGCGAAGTTAAGGTTATTCGCAGCAGCACCCATAGCAGCCTCCTCGGCAGTAGCATAGCCACGGCCCGACGCTCCTGTGATGATGATGTTGTACTCGATGTTACGAAGGAGGTTATAAAGCTCCGTAGCTCCTGTCGAGGTGTTCTGGTAGCAGAGGTCAATCTTATAGTAAGAGTAATCTCTATCCGTAGCGGTGCTACCCACATAATGACCTCGCACAATGGCGAAGGCTGGCGTAGCAACGACACGGCCACCACTCTGCTGATGACGCTCGTAGAAGTCGATACGTGTACCCCAGTCGGAGTTCATAAGAGCCATATCGTTAGGCTCATAGCCCTCATAGCCCTGCGCCGAGATATCGTCGTAGCCATACTCGCTATTCTGCGTGCTACTGCGCTCGGCAAACGATGCGTAACGGCCATCGCTGATAAGTGGAGCGACACTACCCATATCAGGGATGTTCATCATCATAATCTCCACATCCTTGATATAGTCCGACGCATTGTTCGTAAGCGACACACGTGTGAAGTTACGCACCATAGGCACTCGTGTAAGCATCGCCTTAAGCTCTGCCGAAGGCTCGAAGACCTGCTGTCCATTTGCCGCAGTAATCTGCTCGCCAATGATACCATCCTCCAAAATCACCTGCGCCCAGTAGGCATCTGCGCCACCCTCGGTACTAAGAGTGTTAATCACACGGCGCTCGTGCTCGCCAATCATATATCCCGTAGTGCCATCATCGTTGATAGCCACAGGCGAGTTGGCAACAAGGTGGATAGTACGCTTGTAGTTCGACTGTCCGAGCTTAACCTTGAAGGTGTACTCCGTGTCCTTCTCCACGCCAAAGGCATCTACCGCAACGGCCTTATCAGCCTCGATAAGATAGCCATTCTCATCGAATACCAATAGGTGGAGCGATGTGATTGCTGGCGCTGCGAAGGAGCGGGTTTCCTGCATCTCAGGCACCACGATACTCGCCTCTATAAGCACCTCGTCATCACCCACTGCGGGGTATTTCACACTCGGCATATCCTCTCTTACGCACGCCGCAAGAGCAAACATCGACGCTATGATTAGAAATATCTTTTTCATTGCAACACTATATTACAATCTATTTAACTCTCTGTAAGGTGGCATTATACTCTGCCTCGGTCATATCCGCAACATTTCCATCGGCAGCCCAAAGCAACTTTTTCATCGACTCATCGTTACACTTATCCTTCCAATACCACGTATCGTAAACGCAACGTACGGACTGTGCTTGCTTTGTTGTTGATGGAGAGAAGTTACCACCACTATTCAAGAAAGTACCCGATGCACTAATATATGCGACACCATCCACAAAAATCTGTGGCAACTTTTCTTGTGCACACAACTTACCTACTACCTCCAACTCAGCAGTTGTTGGGAGACGCCAACGGCCCGCTGGGTAGCCTGCCTCCTGATATCCTGCGCAACGATTATAACCGCTATCTGCAGAGTAGAAATTTTGATCTGCACTAGTACACGTTGAGCAGTGTGAGGCAACAATAAACTCTGGAGCCACAAGATTATCGGAATTCTCCACAAGAGTACCACGATATCCCTTGATTGTTGTCACACCCAACTGGTCAGGCTGAACAGGATAATCTGGAGCTCTGCTACTGTTGCCGTGATTATAACCAGGGAATATTGTAATATCAGTTGCCTCTGCTCGTGGGTCTGCTACAATATAATTTGCAGTAGTTTCATCGAATGCCGTTACGGTAATCTGATACATACTGTGGATTGTACTAGCCTGCGACTTACCTCCAATACCTACCCAATAAACTTTAGTACCGTCATATGTAGGACAACCATTGCCAGCGCTACCCGATGTTTTCCAATTCTCCCAACTATTACCATTTACGTTGATATAGTTCCATTTACCCTCAATTCCTGCATTAACCGTCACATACATAGCGGGATACTGCACAAAGGTGATATCCTCGTAAATATCTGGGTTATTCTTATGGTAGACACGCACAACGGTAGTCTGCACCAAGAAGTCGTAGTCGATATCGGTATCAGAACGGGTGTTATCCAAACCGTGCTCGAAGGTAACCTTGCCATCTGGTGCCGAAATGGTTTTGGTCTTGTAGTTATCAGGGGTCATTTCAACTCCATTCAGGTAAAACTCCAGATACGAAGCATACGACACAATAACTCCACCTGACTTTACCTCGTCGCTAATCGTTGTCGACAAAACCTTGCACTCCACCTCATCAGAGCTGTGGTAACCCACCGAGAACTCCTCGATATTCTTCAACACAACATAGTTCTGGTCAACAACGAGATAGGTAGGCTTGTTCAACTCCACGCTGATATCCTCGCCAACCCAATCGAGAACCTCATAGCTATACTCGCTCTCGGTAAGCTCCTCAAGGTCACCAAGAACACCTACACGAAGGTTGATGCGATAGTGCTTATTGCGAACAAGCTTCAGCTCGCTCATATTCAACGGCACGAAGTAGTTGTAGTAGGTAAGGCTCTCGTTGCCCTCATCCTCGACCTTCCAAGGCACAGTAAGCATAATATATGCCTGATTATTAGCGCCATCGCTCCAATATGAGCTATAAGTATAGAGAGGAGTAACGTGGTCAATAGTTGTCCAGCCCGATACACCCTCTACCTCACTGCCGTAGTTTGGAGTCTCGCCACCAAGGTTCGCCATCTGGATACCCTTTGCAGTAGCATAGACACCCTCGCCCGTAGGCATCGCAAAGGTGGCATTTGTGTCGCTGCCATTATCAATATAGCCTTTATTTACGATATTATTGTAGCTGAACGAGAGGTTCTCAAGCATAGGAACCCACCTTTTACCGTCAATCTCAAGGCTCTGGGCAATAGTTGCGCGGAACGTAATCTTCGAGGCCGCACGGGTGATATATACCGTACCCGAAAGGTTATTGCCACTCTTGGTTACGGTAGCAAGGTCGCTATCCATAACAAAGTACTCCTGTGGCTTGACATTCTGCACGCTGCCGCTATAACTTGCATCAAGTGCTGCGAGGTTTAGCGACTGCAAGGCATCGAACGACGAAGTAACCTCAATAGCCTTAAGCTCCGCGATAGATGTATTCTCATAGATGCCATTAACGGCGATGGTACGACCCGTATCGTAGTTGGCAATAACATAGATGCCGCACGTAGTAGCACCACCGGCAAAGAGCGTGGTAATAGCATCGGCAGGAATCGAGAACTTAACGTTATCAACTCTATTACGACCATCAAGGCCCTCGATGCGTGTGGCATAGGTAGCATCCCCACCCTCTGCGCCATTAGCATAGAGGAATATCTCGAGCGTAGCTATCTTATTCTCATTAAGCACGATACCCGAAGTGTCATCGTCGTTGGCACCCTCGCCAATGCCGTTATCAGCCGTATTATTGCGGGTGAGGTTGCCCAACGAGAGTGTAAGCGTTACATCGCCATCACGAAACAAAATATCGTTGTCATCCGCAGCAACGCAACCGCCAAGACCAAGCGCCGCAATTACGCAAACAATATATAGTATATACCTTCTCATATAGCCCTAATATTAGTTACCAAGTGGCTGAATCAATTGATAGTTAGCATTGTTTTCAAGTCCCGTAAGTCCGAAAACCTT
>JADBON010000136.1:0-4376 GCA_015656305.1 Alistipes sp. | reverse complement strand
TAACTATCTCCAAATTAACAATCAACTTGTTATAAACCATATGTTTAACCGCAAGTGGAGCCTTAACTCAACGCTCTTCTATACCTATGGTTATGGCTACTATAATCAGTATCGTGACGATGCTGATTTGGCAGAGTATCTCAATCTCGGTATTGGTGGCGAGGCGGATCTCATACGCCATAAGTTGATGGATAATCACCTCGGTGGCGCGAACATCGCGGCGAACTACCATACACGAAATCTCGACCTTACGTTTGGCGGCTCGATGAGCTACTATAACTCTCCGCACTGGGGTACTATCTCGTGGGTTGATGGTGTTGAGGATGTCGACGGTAAGTGGTATGATAACGATGTTGTGAAGTGGGATGGCAATCTCTTTGCGCGAGCAGATTGGACTCTTGTGCGAGGCTTTGAGGATAACTCGCTCCACCTCTTTGGCGACCTTCAGTATCGCTTTGTTAGCTATCGTGCCTGGGGTACAAACGACAACGCAGTGTGGGGTGAAGACGGCACGGTGACGATGCAGCCTATTGATGTGGATAAGCAGTATAATTTCTTCAATCCACGTCTTGGAATTAGCTACATTCACCATAATCATAACGTGTTTGCGTCGGTTGCTGTGGCGCACCGCGAGCCTACACGTTCGGACTTTACGGATAGGTATATGTTTGCAGCCGATGATGGCTATCCAGAGCCAGAGCGATTGCTCGATTTTGAGCTTGGATATACCTATATTTCACCTCGACTAACACTTGGTGTAAACCTCTATTATATGCTCTATCACAATCAGTTGGTCGCAACGGGTATGGTCAACGATGGTGATGATGCCTTGAACGTAAACGTGGATAAGAGTTATCGTCGTGGTGTGGAGCTTATGGCGTCGTGGAAGAGTACAAAATGGCTCACTTTGTCGGGAAATCTTACTCTATCGCAGAACCGTATCGAGGATTATGTTGATGAGCTGAAGAATAGTCCAACTTATGGTCAAAATCTCGGAGATATGACAACCTCATACTCTCCATCCGTAATTGGCTCCATCTCGGCAGATTTCCACGTTAAGGGTTTTAACCTTATGTGGAATACTCAATATGTTGGTAAGCAGTATTTTACAAATAACGAAATCGAGGCTCTATCGCTCGATGCTTACTGTGTTACTAATCTCGATTTGGGCTATCTCTTCTCGATGAAGGATGGACGCTCGGTGCGCTTTGGTGTGGCGATTAATAACCTATTCTCAACATTGTATGAGTCAAATGGTTATGGCTATTCATATATGTGGGATGGCGTGCGTTATGATGAGGCATTTTACTTCCCTCAAGCGCCTATAAACGCATTGGCAAATGTAACTGTTAATTTTTAACAAACGATAAAAAAGTTGGGTGACAATGGATTGGTCGTTGATATTACAAATTGTAGGAACATCGTTGGGACTTTTGTACCTATGGTTGGAGTATAAGGCGAATATTTGGTTGTGGGTAATCGGCGCTATAATGCCGATGGTTCACGGTCTGCTTTACCTTCAGTCGGGTATCTATGCCGATGCTGCGATGCAGCTCTATTATGTCCTTGCGGGAGTCTATGGTTTGTGTGTCTGGAAGCGTCATAGTGGCGACAAGAAGGAGGCGCGTATCAAGCATACTCCATACGGCTGGGTGTTGCCTCTTATTCTCTCGTACGCAGTGCTGCACGTTGCTCTCTACTATCTGTTGACAGAGTTCACCGATAGCCAGGTTCCGCTCTTTGATTCGATGTCTACGGCATTGAGCATCGTGGCGATGTGGATGCTTTCGCGCAAGTTGGTTGAGCAGTGGCTCGTATGGCTTGTTGTAGATGCTATCAGTGTAGGGTTGTATCTCTACAAGGGTATCCCAATTACGGGTTGCTTATATTTGGTCTACTGCGTCCTTGCTATTGTGGGCTATTTTAGGTGGCTCCGTGAGGCTCGAAAAAGCTCTTGCGAAGCAGGGTTTGAGTCGAAGGTGTGATGAATGTTCATAAAAAGTTGAAAAAAGTACAAATGACACTTTTTTAATTGGGAAATAAATACTATCTTTGTCGTATGAATTATAGTATTGCTAATTCCCGACAAAGAGAGCTTAACACGATGGTGTTGGAGCGAGTTCCGAGGCTTGTGTCTTGCACGGGCAAGGAGTGTGGGGTAGTTGCCACTTATTGTGTGGGTGTGGAGTGCTATAATATTACGGAGAAATAATGGTTAGACCGCTGATACTTAGGGTGTTGGCGGTCTTTGTTTTGCAATAATTGAGAATAAATATAATCTAAAACACAAAAATTATGAAAGTAGCAGTTATTATGGGTTCTACCAGCGACTGGGATATTATGAAGGCCGCAGTCGAGACTTTGGAGGAGTTGGGTATCGAGTATGAGAAGCGCGTTATCTCAGCACACCGCACACCTCACCTTATGGTTGAGTATGCTGAGTCGGCTCGTGAGCGTGGTATTGGCGCTATCATCGCGGGCGCGGGTGGTGCAGCACACGTAGCAGGTGTTACCGCGGCTCTTACAACCGTTCCAGTTATCGGTGTGCCAATCAAGACTTCGGCGCTCGGAGGTATGGACTCTTTGCTCTCTATCGTGCAGATGCCTGGTGGTATTCCAGTGTCAACAACTGCTATCAACGGCGCAAAGAACGCAGCGCTTATCGCCGCTTCAATCTTTGCTCTTACTGATAAGGCTCTTGAGGAGCGTCTTATCGCCTTCCGTAAGGCACAGACCGAGAAGGTTCTTGCCGCAGAGTTGTAATTCCCCAAACTTACTAAAAACGATAAACTAACGATTATGAAGAATCGCCGCATATATGTCGAGAAATACTCTCGATTTCAGGTGGAGGCCGATACGCTTCGCAAAGAGTTGAATACCAACTTGGGCTTGAGTATCGAGCATCTTCGCTTTATCAACGTATACGACCTCTTTGGTTTCTCTGATGAGTTGTTGGAGAAGAGCCGCTACTCGGTATTTGGTGAGGTTGTTACCGACTTGGTTACCGATGAGTGCGATATGGAGGGTATGCCTTTCCTCGCAGTGGAGTTTTTGCCAGGTCAGTTCGACCAGCGTGCTGCTTCGGCCGTAGATTGCGTACACCTTATCGAGCCTAATGCCGAGGTTAAGATCAAGTCATCTCGCCTTTATATCTTCGACAAGAGCGTATCTGCGGAGGATATGGCTCGTATCGAGAAGTATCTCATCAATGCTGTTGAGTCACGCAAGAAGAACCTCGAGGTGTTGTCGGATAATGAGAGCGCAGATGTGAAGCCTGTTGCTGTATTGGAGGGCTTCCGCGAGATGAAGGAGGAGGATTTGGCTACATACTGCAAGGAGAATGGTCTTGCTATGAATGCCGATGACCTTCGTGAGGTTGTTAACTACTTCCGCGAGGAGGGCCGCGATCCTATCGAGACAGAGCTTCGTATCCTCGACACATATTGGAGCGACCACTGCCGTCATACTACATTTACCACCGAGATTGAGGAGATTACCCTCGACGAGTCGTTTATGAAGGCGGAGTTCGAGGAGTCGCTCGACCTTATGCGTAAGATTCGCTCGGAGCTTGGTCGTGAGCAGAAGAGCCTCTGCTTGATGGAGCTTGCAACTATCGGCGCTCGCTACCTCAAGAAGATGGGTAAGCTCGATGATATGGAGCAGAGCGAGGAGAATAACGCTTGCTCTATCTTTGTGAATGTGGATGTGGATGGCGTTATGGAGAAGTGGTTGTTGCAGTTCAAGAATGAGACTCATAACCACCCAACCGAGATTGAACCATTCGGTGGTGCATCTACTTGTCTTGGTGGCGCTATCCGTGACCCATTGTCAGGCCGTAGCTACGTTTACCAGGCTATGCGTGTAACAGGTGCTGGTGATATCTACAAGCCAGTGTCGGAGACTATGGCGGGTAAGCTTCCACAGCGTATTATCTCTACAAAGGCTGCTGCAGGTTACTCAAGCTATGGTAACCAGATTGGTCTTGCTACAACCCACGTTCGTGAGGTTTATCACCCAGACTATGTTGCAAAGCGTTTGGAGGTAGGTGCCGTTGTAGGTGCTGTGAAGGCTGATAACGTACGCCGTGAGAGCCCTGCTGCGGGCGACGTAGTGTTGTTGCTCGGTGGCCGTACAGGTCGTGATGGTGTTGGTGGTGCAACAGGTTCATCAAAGGAGCATACACTCAGCTCGTTGGAGGAGTGTAGCTCAGAGGTACAGAAGGGTAACGCACCTGAGGAGCGTAAGTTGGCTCGTCTGTTCCGTCGTGGCGATGTAACACGTCTTATCAAGAAGTCGAACGACTTTGGTGCTGGTGGTGTGAGTGTGGCTATTGGTGAGCTTACCGATGGCTTGGATATCTACCTCGACCGTGTGCC
>JADBON010000173.1:0-3713 GCA_015656305.1 Alistipes sp. | reverse complement strand
CTTGTTGTCGATGCTTGTCGAAGCAATGCTCTCCAACATCTTAACTGTGAACTTCTCACCTGGAGCGTACAACTCTACGTTGTAGTAGTCGTAGATACCTGTTGTGGTCTTACCCTCGAGCAAACGCCAAAGCTTCTCAACGAGAGTCTTTGTTAGAGCTGCAACCTGTGAAGCGTACTCGGCGTCGAGCTGCTCCATCTGTGCCTTCTCCTGAGCGCGGTTACGCTTACCATCCTTCTGTGTATGGCTATAGAGCTTAGTGTCGATAACCACACCGTGGAGCGATGGCTGTGCCTTAAGCGAAGCATCCTTAACATCACCTGCCTTATCGCCGAAGATAGCTCGCAAAAGCTTCTCCTCTGGTGATGGGTCGCTCTCACCCTTAGGGGTGATCTTACCGATAAGGATATCGCCAGGAGTAACCTGTGCGCCGATACGGATAATACCATTAGCGTCCAAGTCCTTAGTAGCATCCTCCGAAACGTTTGGAATATCCGAAGTAAGCTCCTCGACACCACGCTTAGTATCACGAACCTCCATAATATACTCGTCAACGTGTACAGATGTGAAGATATCATCACGCTGTATACGCTCCGAGATAACGATAGCATCCTCGAAGTTATAACCCTTCCAAGGCATAAATGCTACCTTAAGGTTACGGCCCAATGCCAACTCGCCCTTATCTGTTGAGTAACCCTCGGTCAAAATCTGGCCCTTAGTTACCTTCTCGCCTGTGAGTACAGTAGGCTTCAACGTAACGGTCGTATTCTGGTTAGTACGACGGTAACGTGGCAATGTGTATACAGTAACCTCTGGGGCGAATGTAGCAATCTGCTCATCCTCGGTGCGGTCGTAGCGTACCTCGATGCGTGTAGCATCTGCAAATACAACCTCACCATTGCCCTCTGCTACAACCTGAACACGGCTGTCTACGATCATCTCCTTCTCGATACCTGTACCTACGATAGGTGCCTCAGGACGCACCAATGGAACTGCCTGGCGCATCATATTAGAACCCATCAACGCACGGTTAGCATCATCGTGCTCCAAGAAAGGAATAAGGCTCGCCGCGATAGATGCTACCTGGTTAGGAGCAACGTCTACGAGGTCTACCTCGGTGTCGTGAACAACAGGGAAGTCGGCGCCCAAACGAGCCTTGATACGATCGCGGTTGATGAAGTGACCGTCGTCGGTAAGCTGCTCGTTAGACTGTGCTACAGTCTGGCCCTCCTCCTCCTCTGCAGAGTAGTAGCGAATGTTGTCGTTGTTGAGATCTACGATACCCTCGTTAACCTTACGGTAAGGAGTCTCAATGAAGCCCATATCTGAAATCTTCGCGTATACACACAAAGATGAGATAAGACCGATGTTAGGACCCTCAGGAGACTCGATAGGACACAAACGACCATAGTGTGTGTAGTGTACATCTCGAACCTCGAAGCCTGCACGATCACGTGACAAACCACCAGGACCCAACGCCGACAAACGACGCTTATGTGTAATCTCTGCCAATGGATTAATCTGATCCATAAACTGCGACAACTGGCTCGTACCGAAGAACGAGTTTACGACGCTGGCAAGAGTCTTAGCATTAATCAAATCCTCTGGCGTGAACACCTCGTTGTCACGTACGTTCATACGCTCACGGATAGTACGTGCGATACGCACCAAACCTACCGAGAACTGGTTAGCAAGCTGCTCACCTACGGTACGTACACGACGGTTTGACAAGTGGTCGATATCATCGACATCCGCCTTTGAGTTGATAAGCTGAATTAAGTACTTAATGATCTCGATGATATCCTCGCGTGTGAGGGTACGAATCGCAGGATCAATAGACAAATCCAACTTCTTGTTTATACGGAAACGACCTACATCGCCCAAGTCATAACGCTTATCAGAGAAGAACAACTTCTCGATAACGTCACGCGCAGTAGCCTCATCTGGTGGCTCCGAAGCGCGCAACTGCCTGTAGATATATACTACGGCCTCCTTCTCGGAGTTACAAGGGTCCTTATGTAGGGTGTTGTAAATGATTGAGAAGTCAATACCTGAAGGGTTCTCGTTGTGGAGAAGGATGGTCTTTGCACCTGACTCGATAATCTCGTCGATATGCTCCTCCTGAAGCTCAACCTCACGGTCTACGATAACCTTGTTACGCTCCAATGAGACTACCTCACCGGTATCCTCATCTACGAAATCCTCAACCCACATCGAAAGAACACGTGCCGCAAGCTTACGACCTACGTTCTTCTTCAAGTTTGCCTTCGTAACCTTAACCTCATCGGCAAGGTCGAAAATCTCCAAAATCTGCTGGTCGGTCTCGAAACCAATAGCACGCAAAAGGGTTGTTACAGGCAACTTCTTCTTACGGTCGATGTAAGCATACATCACGTTGTTGATGTCTGTAGCAAACTCAATCCACGAACCCTTGAATGGGATGATACGAGCCGAATAGAGTTTAGTGCCGTTGGTGTGCATACTCTGACCGAAGAACACACCTGGCGAACGGTGAAGCTGCGATACTACAACACGCTCAGCACCATTGAAGATGAACGTACCACGCTCAGTCATATAAGGGATAAGACCGAAGTACACATCCTGTACTACTTCGTCAAAATCCTCGTGCTCGGTGTCTGTACAGTAAAGCTTAAGCTTCGCCTTGAGAGGTACACTATACGTCAAACCACGCTCCAAACACTCCTCAATAGTGTAACGAGGCTGGTCGATGTAATAGTCAATAAACTCCAGAACAAAGTTGTTTCTGGTGTCTGTAATCGGGAAATTCTCGTTGAACACTCTGTAGAGGCCCTCGTTCTTACGATTCTCGGCCGTAGTGTCAAGCTGGAAGAAATCTCGGAATGATTTAAGCTGAATCTCCAACAAGTCAGGATATGGAACCCTGTTCTTGATGGTCGAAAAGCTTATTCGCTGTTGTTGTGTTGTGGACATATAATCCAAAAAGTTTTAGTGAAGTTTACACTTAATTGTGTGACCTATTACCGGTCGGTAGACGTCCGACATCGCATCGTCAAAAGAATCCATCTACTTCAAAAACACTACCACTGCAACTTAAATCTCAACTTAATATCACAGCAGCTCGCCACTTGAAGTCTGGCCCACTCCCCTAACATTACGGCAAGACGACACAACATCCGTCTCGCTAGCACCAAGGAGCAACGATATGGGTATAAGCCTTAAATAAACGGGAGGTTATTATCCCGCTAAAGCTCTCAGTGTCACGTACGTACACCCTGAGAGCATAGAATAATCCGATATCCTGGCACAGCACATCTTGGCACTCCAGAATATTAGACCACAAAAGGCATATAGCTTACAATGATGTAAGCTATACACCTTAAAGGTTGTGAGAGATGTTAAATAATCCCGTAGGAATTACTTAAGCTCAACCTCTGCACCTGCCTCCTCGAGTGAAGCCTTGATAGACTCAGCCTCCTCCTTAGAGATACCCTCCTTAACTGCCTTAGGAGCGCCATCAACCAATGCCTTAGCGTCACCCAATGACAAGCCAGCGAGCTCCTTAACTACCTTGATAACCTGAAGCTTTGCCTGACCAGCGTTCTTCAAGATTACATCGAAAGTTGACTTCTCAGCAGGAGCAGCCTCACCTGCACCAGCTGCAGGAGCAGCAACTGCAACAGCTGCAGCAGCAGGCTCAATACCGTACTCCTCCTTGAGGATAGTAGCCAACT
>JADBON010000167.1:0-3771 GCA_015656305.1 Alistipes sp. | reverse complement strand
TGCCTATATGCACACTCCAATGTCGGGCATTACGCTTGAGAATATGGCACACTCGTCGCTCGGAAATCGTAAGTTGCCTTACCCTTCGGTGAATATTCCTGTAACGCTTATCACGTCGCGTGGTACGCACGTTGCAATTCACGAGGCGGCGTTGTGGAACTATGCGGCAATGTCGTTGCGTTACGATGGCGCGACAAATAGCTTTATCTCGGATCTTGCATCGCTTGGCGAGGTTAAGTCTCCTGTGGAGTTGCCTTTTGAAACTCCGTGGCGTGTGATTATCGTAGGCGATAGGGCGGGAGCATTGGTAGAGTCGACCATTGTTCTTAATCTCAATGAGCCTTGCCGCTTGGAGGATACATCGTGGATTAAGCCTATGAAGTATGTTGGCGTGTGGTGGGAGATGCACCTCAAGCTCTCAACGTGGGATTGTGATGGTGGTGCGCCTCACTGTGCTACGACCGAGAATGTGAAGCGTTATATCGACTTTGCTGCTGAGAATGGCTTTGGTGGCGTGTTGGTTGAGGGCTGGAACGTAGGCTGGGGACGTGACGAGCGCTTCGAGTACTCGATGCCGTATGGCGATTTCGATATTGCGGAGATTGTAGCCTATGGCAAGGAGCGTGGTGTGGCACTTATAGGCCACCACGAGACCTATGCCAATGTCGAGAACTACGAGGAGCAGATGGAGGAGGCCTATCGCTACTATGCCGAGCAGGGCGTACCTTCGGTTAAGACGGGTTATGTGGGTGTTATCCGCAACCGTCTGCATAATAGCTACGAGATGGTCAACCACTATAATTGGACCGTTATGGAGGCTGCCAAGAATAGACTTATGGTAGATATTCACGAGCCTGTACACCCTACGGGAATCTGTCGTACCTACCCTAATCTTATGAGTGCCGAGGGTATGCGAGGTCAGGAGTGGCAGGCGTGGAATAGCGGAAACTCCATAGACCATAACCCTACGTTGCCATTTACGCGTAACCTCGCGGGAGCTATGGACTTCACACCAGGTATCTTCGACGTTCGCTACCACAATAGCGTGAATGCGGCGGCAAAGAACGATAAGTATGCCGTTGATGCCAACCACGACTATAAGTTCTTCGTGAACTCTACGTTGGCGCATCAGTTGGCGTTGTATGTGGTGTTCTACAGCCCTATACAGATGGTTGCCGACCTTCCGGAGAACTATCGTGAGCATCCAAAGGCTCTGGAGTTTATCCGCAATGTGCCTGTAGATTGGGCAGATACGCGCGTTCCAGAGGCGAAGGTGGGCGACTACTGCGTTACGGCGCGTAAGGATAAGCACTCGGAGAATTGGTATGTTGGAGGTATTACAGATGGCGAGTCGCGCGACGTGACATTGGCATTCGACTTCCTTAACGATAACACGATTTACGAGGCTACGATATATCGTGATGGCGCGGGTGCTGCGTGGGATACCTATCCACAAAAGTATGTCGTGGAGAGGTGTACTGTAACGAGTGTCGATAAGCTCAAATTGCATATGGCACCTGGTGGTGGCTTTGCTATTGAGCTGCAGCCCGAGCAGTAGCGTAGCTAAAATTTTAAACCAAGTATAAAAAACTCGAAAACTTTTTTTGTTTTTCGAGTTTTTTTGTTCTATATTTGCAGTGTCAAACCTACAATAAGATTATGACACAAAGGGAAATAATCATAGAGCGAGCCTCCTCAATGTTTGTGACACAGGGAGTTAAGGCCGTACGAATGGATGATATTGCTCAGGAATTGAGCATCTCCAAGCGTACGCTATACGAGTTGTTTGGTGATAAGGAGGAGCTTTTGTATCAGAGTATTCTCCATTTTTTGGTAAAGGGACAGCAGCGCCGTGTGGAGAGTAGTCGAAGTGTGGAGAATAGCCTCGAGGTGATGCTCCTATCTCTTCGCGATATGGTTGTCTATGCTCCTATAGCGGGCCGTATTCGTGCCAACTTGAGGCGTTTCTATCCAAAGGTGTTTGAGCGCTTGGAGGGCGATGCCAAGGCTAACTCGATGGAGGATTTAAGAAGATGGGTTAAGGAGTGTGTGGCATCGGGATACTTCACCTCAACTGCCGATAGCGACCTTGTAATCAGAGTGTTGCAGGATAGCGTACACGGCATTATGCTTATGGACCTCTATGATACGATGGATAGCGTACACGTGGTGTCGAGGATTGCCTACGCTTTGGTAATTTTTATCCGAGGCTTATGCACGCAGAGTGGTATTGAGGTTATTGATAGGTGTTTTGATAAATATTTCGGCAATATAACCTCTATAGATACGTTATAGGTCAAATATTAGGTGTGGCAAATAATAAGTAATACATAAATAATAGAGATGAAAAAGTTATTATCTTTAATCTGTATTGGTCTTGCATCGTTGGGATTGGTACAGGCACAGGAGCAGTCGCAGACTGCAAATGGTGGCACTCTCACACTATCGTTGGACGAGGCGATAGAGCTTGCTCTCTCGGATAATCCAACCGTGAAGGTTGCAAACCTCGAGATTGAGCGCTACGACTATGTTCGTAAGCAGGCCGTTGCGTCGTTGTATCCACAGGTAGATGCTTCGGCGGCTTATCAGTTGGCGTTGCGTCGTCAGGAGATGGCCGAGGGTTTGTCGTTTGGTGGTAAGAACACCTTTAACGTAGCGGGTAACGTATCGTTGCCAGTCTTCATCCCTTCGGTTTACCGTCAGTTGAAGATGACACGCACACAGATGGCAAGCGCCGTGGAGAGCGCACGTGCTACACGTATCGACCTTGTTGCTGCAGTACGTGCGGCATACTACAACGTGTTGCTTGCGGAGCAGTCTTTGGATGTGTTGAACGAGGCTGTTTTGACCACACAGCGCGTTGTGGATAATACACGTAGCCTTTATGAGAATGGTCTTGCTGCGGAGTATGACTATATCACCGCACAGGTGCAGCTCTCGAACCTCAAGCCACAGGTGCTTCAGACAAAGAATGCTATCGACCTTACAAAACTTCAGTTGAAGATGTATCTCTCTATTCCAGAGGATGTTGAGGTTGAGGTATGTGGCTCACTCGACGACTTCCGCACACAGGTGCTTCTCGGCGAGGACTACACAACAGATATCTCGGAGAATACCACATTGCGTAATCTCGATATCCAGCGCGAGCTCTTGGAGCATCAGGAGAAGTTGATTCAGACTACACGTATGCCTACTATTGCGGCCTTTGGTCAGATTTCATACATCGGTCAGGAGCGCGTAAACCTTGGTGGTTTGCTTGGCGGTATGGCAGGTGGTGCGGGTGGTACTACTGCAGAGCAGTCGAAGTTCTGGTGGCAGTATCCTATCACTATCGGTGCGCAGATTTCGATTCCAATCTTTGCGGGCTTCAAGAAGACTAACCAGCTTCGTGAGGTGCGTAACCAGATGATGCAGCTCGATATCCAGCGTGAGTATGCCGAGGAGGGTATTCGCCTTCAGGTGGCACAGGCTATCAACACCCTGCTCACAGCACGCGAGACAATGCTCTCGAATGAGCTTACCGTAGAGCAGGCGACAAAGGCTTACGAGATTTCGCTCACACGCTACAACGCAGGTGCGGGTACTATCCTTGAGCTTAACTCATCGCAGTTGTCGCTCACACAGGCACAACTCAGCTACTCACAGTCTATCTACGACTACCTCTCGGCTTATGCACAGTATGAGAAGGCTCTCGGTGTTGAGACATATGTAGTCGAAGAGAGCGCAGAATAACCCCAAAATCAACGTAATAAATATAAAAATAGATAAAAT
>JADBON010000090.1:0-5506 GCA_015656305.1 Alistipes sp. | reverse complement strand
TACCACAAGGATGTTCCTGTAGGTTCAACAATCTACTATGCTGGTGCTGTTTACTCTCCAGATGGCGCATACACAATTATTCGAACAACTTACGAGGTACAGTAATGAAGAAGATGTTTATGCTGCTTCTTATGGCAGCCTTTATCCTCCCAACTTCTTGCAGCGAGACTAAGGAGCCAACTCCAGAGCCAGTGCCAGAACCTGTAAAGACCTACACCGTAGGTGAGTACTACAGCGAGGGCCTTGCACGTGGTATCGTTGCGTGGGTAGATGAGAGTGGCGAGCACGGCCTTCTTATCTCATTGGACGAGACTACATCAATCTGGTCAACAGATATGCGTTGTCTTTTGAACTATGGTCTCTACTTTACTATGGACGATGGTGCATATAACACCGAGCTTGTCAAGTCTATCGAGAACTGGCAGGAGTTGTATCCAGCCTTTGCGTGGTGCGATAAGAAGAACGTATCGGGTATCGACGCTTGGTTCTTGCCATCACCACACGAGATTGAGACGGTATCTTGGGGCTTGGAGGCTATCAATGCTACTCTTGCGGAGATGGGTAAGACCACAATCTCTACTGGTGCAAACGATGCCTACTGGACATCAACCGAGTTTGGTCTCTATGGTGCTTACTCGTTCAGCTTCTTCTACGAGGAGGTCTCTTCTTATGACACAAATAAGGACTTCGAGCACTTTGTAAGAGCGATGAGAAAATTCTAATAAGATAGAGATATGAAGCGTTTTGGAATTTTATTTATAGCACTTTTGAGTCTGTGTGCTTGTTCTAACGAGGGCCCAGACACCCCCACCAAAATTGATGAGCCTACACTTCTTCAGATTAACGAGAATGCGTTGACTGTGAAGTCTACAGGTGGTGAGTATGCATTCACCTACGTTGTAGAGGGTGGCTCGGAAATTCCAGAGATTACAGTTACGTGCGAAGATGAGTGGATTCACGATTTCAATACCTCGGTAGAGGGTGTTGTAAGCTTCGTGGTTGACCAGAATATCTCTTCTTCACGTATCACACGTGTGACAATTGCGTGTGGTAAGCTTAAGGATAGTATCGTAGTGTCGCAGGGCGCAATGAGCAGTAACGCTGATGTATCGTTCGAGATTACTTACGATATTGATGGTCCATACGTTACAATGCACGTTACGCCAGAACCAGAGGGCCTTCGTTACTTCGCTTGGTACTACGAGAAGGCGTTGATTCAGTCGGCACTCGATAAGAGCCCTGGTGTAACTCTCGAGATGTATCTTGAGAAGTGGATTGAGGTTGATATCTCGAATGCAATCTACTATGGTGCCTATGCAGGTTATAGCCCAGAGCAGGCTGTTGCTGAGATTACATTGGTAGGTCCATCAAGCCAGAACTTCGAGCTTAATGGTAACACCGACTTCTATGGCTTCGTATGTGCTGTAAACGACTCAGGTCAGATTCTTTCGGATCTTACTATTGAGGAGTTCCGTACAGGTCCTGTTGAGCCATCGGATAACCAGATTTCAATCAATGTTACCGACGTAAACTCTGATCGAATTAGCTACAACGTTACTACCACAAATATGGATCAGTACGCTACGCTTGTTCTTGCTGCAGAGACCATTGAGGGCCTCTCGGACGATGAGCTTGTAGAGTTCTACAACAATATCGAGGAGTATATCAACTATCTCCATTTTGGTAATAGCTCTGCTACTGTACTTGTTGATAAGCCAGATACAGACTACTATGTTTTGGCATTTGGTTATGAGTATGGTATGGCTACAACCGAGATTCACAAGGAGAAGGTTCATACTCTTGTAGCTGATGGTAAGCCTGCTGATAAGTTCGAGTTTACTATCAACAAGGTTACTCACTTCCGTATCAACGCTACTGTCGAGGCAATTCCAGCAACTTGTCTTTACTACGTAGATTGCTGCTATGCTGACGAGGATGCAGAGGCGCTTAAGAAGAATGTTCGCGAGGCTGCACAGTGGTACGTAGATGCAGGTTACTACTCTAACCTTGCAGATTGTATGAAGGTCGTAGGTACAAAGGGTAAGCAGACTGTTGAGTTTGATATGCTCACAGGCAATACCGACTATAAGGTATATGCTATTGGTATCGACGAGACTACAGGTGAGTTCAATACTGATGTTATCTTTAGCGAGGTCATCACCACTCCAGAGCAGAAGCAGTCGGAGTCATATATCAGCATTGAGTGCGATAAGTATTTCGATGGTTTCGAACTTAAGGAGGCATATCCTTCGGAGTTCTCTGACGCTGATGGTTGGGCTGTAGTACCTATTGAGGTTGAGATTCACGGCGATGTTGTAGACTACTACTACGATATCTACCTCGGCGACCTTACAACGGCTGACGGTCCAGATGATATCGCACTTATCCTCGATTTGGAGATGTACGGTAACCACAATACACCTATTACAATGTCGTACTGCTACTTCTACGAGCCACTTACATTGGTGTACTTCTCGAAGGATGGCGACGACAACAATAGCGCTGTAACACGTGTACCTCTCTACCTCAATCCAGAGCAGTGTGCTCCAGTATCGGAGTTCGACTATTTGGGTGGTGCTGCGAAGTCTATGTCTCTTCGAAAAATGGGTAACTAATGAGACGTAGTTATAATATTCTACTTATGGCGATGATGATATCTATGGTATCTTGCATCGCCGAGCCAAAGCTTTCTGGGGAGGATTACTCTTCCCCAGAGAGTGTTTTTATGGCAAAGGTTATTGGTAACATCGAGGCCGAGCATAAGAGTGGTGAACTTTTGGTGGAGTTCGATGTAGCTACCCAGGAGCGTATCGAGGTTGAGGGTCTTGAGGTTGTTGCCGAGGAGCTCTTCTCGAATGTGGAGTTTAAGAGTGTCGAGCCAGCTATTCGTCGCCTCCCAAAGAACGATAAGGTGGCAAAGAAGTTGGGCCTCGACAGATGGTACCACGTATGCTTCGATAACTCAATCTCTGTTGAGAGCTTCGCAAAGAGCGTTGCTCTTCATTCTGAAGTTAGCCACGTGCAGTTTAACGCTATGCCAAAGCTCGGTTCTGATTTCCGCGCTGTGCCATTTACCCCTATGGCATCTGTAAAAGCTGAGGGCGATGCCGTTATCCCTTACGACGACCCTTATAACACCTACCAGTGGAATCTCCTCAACGTTGGTGATAGTGCATATGGTATGTCGGTTAAGGAGGGTGCAGATGTAGGTGTTAAGGATGCTTGGTCGCTTACTACTGGCTCGAAGGATGTTGTCGTTGCGGTGTGCGATGCTCCCGTAAAGTATACTCACGCCGACCTTGCTGCGGCAATGTGGGTTAACGAGGCGGAGAAGAGTGGTGCAGAGGGCATTGATGATGATGGCAATGGCTTTGTGGATGATGTCCACGGCTATAACTTTATCAACGAGCTATACTCAAAGGGTGCTATCAATTGGGATGTGCCTACGGAGACAGGTCACGGTACTCACGTTGCGGGTATCGTCGGTGCGGTAAATGGCAATGGTATTGGCGTAAGCTCTGTTGCTGGTGGCTCGGGAAATGGCGATGGCGTACGTATTATGTCGTGCCAGATTTTCGAGGGCGAAACAGCAGGTGGTGACCGTGAGGTTGCCGAGGCACTTATCTATGCTGCCGACAATGGTGCTTGTATCGCGCAGTGTTCGTATGGCTATAATGCTAACGTTTATAGCGGCGATAATGCATATATCAATGGCGCACCATTGGAGTATCGCGCGTTGAAGTACTTCACCGATCCGGAAAATGCTAACCATCCATCGCTCGGTTCGAATGTCGCTATCTACTCTTCGGGTAACGAGGCTGCGAGCAATTCGGACTATCCAGGTGCATTGCCTATCTGCGTATCGGTGACCGCCTTTGGTCCTGATTTCCTTCCTGCGTACTATACTAACTATGGTCGTGGTTGTAATATCGCAGCTCCAGGTGGTGACTACAATGTTGGTGGTGATAGAGGTATGATTCTTTCGACTTGTATCAGCGAGACTGCTGCCGATTATGCCTATATGCAGGGTACCTCTATGGCGTGTCCTCACGTGTCGGGTGTTGCGGCACTTGGCGTGTCGTATGCTGCGAAGCTCGGTAAGAAGTTCTCTGGCGAGGAGTTTACCTCGTTGTTGCTCACCTCGGTAAACGATATCAATGGCTATATCACTACGGGCTATCGCACTGATATAGACCTTAAGCAGTATAACAAGCGTATGGGTACAGGTGCTATCGATGCGTGGATGTTGTTGATGCAGATTGAGGGTACTCCATCGGTTATGGTGCGTGCGGGTAAGCCTTGCTCGGTAAACCTTAAGGAGTATTTCGGTGATGCTGCCGACGATATCACTTACCTTAACGTAGAGGTGTCGGATGAGGCGCGTTCAACCCTTGGTCTTACTGCTACACCAAAGGTAAAGGCTGGCGTGTTGGAGATTACTACAACGAAGATTGGCTCTGCTAAGATTAAGATTTCGGCTATCGCAGGTGGTGGTCAGTTGGGTGGTGGTAACAATATTGGTGGCTCGGAGATATCGCGCGAGGTATCTATCGTGTCACGTGGTGTTACATCAAGCAATGGAGGTTGGTTCTAATTAAAACTACATTAAGATGAAAAGACTTATTTATATATTCGTTGCACTACTTCTTGTAGTTACTCCAGGTTGCAAAAAGAATGGTTCCGAGGCTACTACAGCTACCAAACTCGTTGGTCAGTGGCACTGCATAGCCGAGGAGCTTAACGTTGCCGAGGATATCGATGTCTATGTGGAGTTTATGGCCGATAAGAGCTTTAACCTCTACCAGAAGGTTGGCCAGGGTCGTCATCGTCACTTCACAGGTACGTGGTCGGTAAGCGGTGATGTCCTTTCGGGCCTCTATGCCGATGGCTCGGAGTGGGGTAGTAGCTATGCAGTTGAGTTCTCGGGTATGGATGCTATGAAGCTCACTGCGAAGAATGGCTCGAAGGAGGTTATGACCTACACTCGTGAGACTATTCCCGCGGAGGTCTTGGAGGGCAGTGTTGTCCGCTCTGTGGTTGACGCAGATATGATGCCTATCCTTTAGTAGAAAACTCTCTCTATGATAAAGCGCTAAGATTTCTTAGCGCTTTTTTTTGTGCGGTGTTATTTATTGGAGATTTATGCACTCTATATTAAGAGACATCGAACTCTCGAAAAAAAATGTTATATTTGTATAGATAAATATAGCCTAATTCTACTAAACAACCTTATAAGATGACAATCTATTATAACCCCGCTTATTCAGCTTCGCCATATCGTAGTAGTCGCGATGTTGAGTATGGTAATAGCTACTGCGGAGATATTCAGTTGCTACAACGTCTGCTATTCTATTTAGGTGTGCCGTATCTTCCCGCTACGGATGAGGAGCGTGTGGCTTACTATCACGCTAATATGCAGCGAGTAATTACTGCCGACTCACTCTTCTATCACTCATTTGTTACGGATTCTGCGGGCGCAAGTCGTAAGATTCTTGCGTGGCGTGAT
>JADBON010000286.1:0-2310 GCA_015656305.1 Alistipes sp. | reverse complement strand
GAGCCAGAGTACAAACAGAGGTACTTCGACAAACAGAGGCACTACAACGAATACGCAGCGTAGTAGCAACTACCGCCAGTCGACAAGTTCGTCAAGCAGTAGCTCGTATCGTCCATCGTCAAGCAGCTCAAACCGCAGCAGCTCGTCAAGTTACTCGGGAAGTAGCAGCCGCAGCAGCTCATCGAGCTACTCGGGAAGCAGCAGTAGCAGTAGCAGCCGCTCGGGAGGTACTACATCATCACGTAGATAGTTGCAGAATAGGGAGTATGCCACCGTCGGTGGTATACTCCTTGCAATCACAACTCAAAATATAATCTATTATGAGAAAGATATTCACCATAGCACTGATGCTCGGTATGAGTATTATGGCAGTCAATAGTAGCCGTGCGCAGATGGTAGACTTCGGAGGTACGACGATGAACAACGATATCCTCGGTTGGTATGACCTCTACGAGATGTCGTTCACGTCGCACAACTACGGCACGGCACGAACAATGGGTATGGGTAATGCCTTTACGGCGCTGGGTGCTGATATGATTTCGGCATCGCTGAACCCTGCGGGTATTGGTATGTATGTCTCAAACGACGTGAGCATCACGCCTATGATGCAGTTTGCAAAGAGCCCTACGTCAAATGCCATAGGCTTCTACCCCAAGAACACCCCAAAGCATCAGCAGAGATATAAGGAGCGTAGCGACCGCTTCGGTCTTGGAAGCATCGGTGGCGTGGCAACGGCATATAAGGGTACGGGCGCAGTTACGAATATCAACTTCGGCTTTGTCTACAACCGCATCGCGGACTTCAACCGTAACACCGCCTTCGCTTCGATTGCTAACCCAGGCACAGAGTCGTTAGCAAACGTATTCTGCACCCTTGCAAATATCGACGGTCTAACAACAGATGACGAAGGCAGAATGCATTTTGGTAATGACCCATTCTACTGGGGACCAACACTTGCGTATAAGAATGGCCTTATAAATAACGTTGACTGGCGATATGCCAACGACAAGGATTATACTCCTCAAGGTTGGTTTATTGACCGCATAGGCCTTGATGCAGAGGTTGACCAATACTCGGCAGTGGAGACTCGTGGCTCGTTAGGTGAGTATGCTATCTCGCTCGGCTTTAACTTCAAGGATGTTGTCTACTTGGGTGCTACGCTCGGCATTCAGAGCCTCAACTACACACGTACGGTGTTCTATGGCGAAGATTACATCTACACCGAGGATAACAAACCTTCGGGCGCGGAGATGCCATACCAGCTTACCTATATGGGCTATGAGCAGCGCACACGTATCTCGGGTACGGGCTTCAACTTCAAGATTGGTGCTACAATACGTCCTGTGAATTGGTTGCGTATCGGCGTGGCGTACCACACCCCTACCTACTATGGCCTCACACTGCGCTATGGCGCGGATATGTGGTCGGAGACATATAGCGCGGGTGACAACCCAGAGGGTTATGACGTGCCTGCGGATGGCTATATGTTCGACGAAGTAAGCTCGCCAATCTGGGAGGATGCTGGCCCTAACTCGTGGAACTTCCGCTCGCCATCGCGTCTTCTTACGGGTATGGCCGTAACACTCGGCAAGCGCATCATCGTTTCGGCAGACTATGAGCGTAGCTGGTACCAGTCAACACGCCTTCAGCAGTCGCCAATCTTGGGACTCGACTATACAGGCCAGATGAAGGAGTTCTTCAAGGGTAGCAACACCATTCGCGTAGGTGCCGAGGCATATCTGCTTCCATTCTTGCCTATTCGCGTGGGTTACATCTGGAATGGCTCTACGCTACGCAAGGGTTATGAGCATATCGTGGCAACGCACCCTATCCCTACCCAGCAGCAGTACGTCACCGCGGGCTTCGGTATTAAGTTCTCGCAGACGGTATATATGGACTTTGCGTACCAGTATGGCACAACGAAGTACTCTTCATATCAGACCTTCTACGCTATTGACAGCGAGGATGCGACCCAGAATATCGAGAGCGACCTATTTACCACAAATACCAACCGTCATATCGCTGTTGTGACGCTTGGCTTCCGCTTCTAAGCGTGGAAAGTAAATAAAAAGGGTGTCCTTATTCGGGACACCCTTCTTTCATTTTAGGAGTATAGGTTAATGCGCTTCGAGCCAGGTTGCACCACTATTAACATCGGCGACAAGTGGCACACGTAACTCTGCGACACTCTCCCTAGCCTCCTTGACAATACGCTTTACAGCCTCCAACTCGCTATTTAGCGTGTCGATGACAACCTCATCGTGAACCTGCATAATCATCTGCGAACGGATACCCTCGGCCTTGAAACGG
>JADBON010000069.1:0-6031 GCA_015656305.1 Alistipes sp. | reverse complement strand
GCTCGATATGACAAAGGAGCTTCCAGAGCTCCATCCGCTTATCTCGATAGGCGGTAGTTGCGTCTGCTCGAGGGGTAATATCTCGGCCATTTGCGGTGAGGCAAAGAGCAAAAAGACCTTCCTTGCGTCGGCTCTTGTAGCCTCGGCAATGGCGATGCCCTTGAAGCGAATAGACAACTTCGCAAACGTAGATAAGAATATGGATATGAGAGTGTTATGGATAGACACGGAGCAGGGCGAGATGCACGTACGACGTGTCGTAGAGCGCATCTCCGAGATGACGGGCGCCAAGCTCGGAGGTGTCATCGCCGAGCCAAGACTCACCACCCTACTGATGCGTGAGCTTGCACCTATGGAGCGTTACAACCTCCTTGTAGACGCTATCTATCACAATATCAAAGTATTACCCTTTGATTTAATAGTGATAGATGGTATTGCTGACCTTCAGCGTAATACCAACGACTTGGAGGAGAGTGACGCGTTAGTGGGTGCCCTGATGAGGCTATCTACGCAGACTAACACTCACATTATCTGCGTATTACACACTAACCCTGGTACCGATAAGGCACGAGGTCACCTCGGCTCCTCATTACAACGCAAGGCCGAGAGTGTAATCTTCGTGCATCGTGTAGGTGAATGCTCGATTGTCGAGCCGCAATTTTGCCGCAACGAGCCATTCGAGCGCTTCGCCTTTACCATCTCCGAGAGGGGTATTCCGCAGCTCTGCGACCTACCCGGAGAGGGGAGTATGAAACCTAATGACCTTATTGTACAATTGTTGAACACGGAGTATGCTGGAAGCATCGAGCGTACCACTCTGGTAAATAAGGTTGCCGAGATGCTCAATATGAGTAAAAACACCGCGCGAATGCGTATTAATCGTCTGGTTGACAAGGGAATACTATTTTTCGACGGCTATATAGTAAGCAGTAGTCAGGAGGCGGCACACAAACACACAAATACACGCACAAACGGGTTGTGTGACGATGTGCGCGATGTGTGCGATGTGCGCGGGGCGGAGACACAGGCGTGTGTTTGTGCAGGGAGTAGCGATAACGATGATTGCCCTTTTTAACCCTCTAACTCACTTAAAATCAAGACTATGAAAAAACTTTGTTCTGTAATCATAATAGTTGCAGCGGCGGCAGGGGTGGCCCTTTACTCCCACTTCCTCCGCCGCGAGGTGGAGCGGTTACGCGCTAATAATGAAGCACTTTCGGAGAGTGTCCTCATCTATCGCACCCGTCTTGGCAGTTCCGCGGCATCGGTTGGGGCGCTACGCCTAACAATCAACGAGTTACGCACGCAACACGAGGATGCTCTTGCTAAAATTCGCGAGCTTCGCATCAGGCTTCGCAACGTGGAGAGCTATGCCCGCAGCGTCACCGCCACAACATATCGTGATACGCTGATACTCAATACGATAGACTCCACAAATAGCGCACATCACACGCGGGAATTTCGTTACGCGGATGCGTGGCTAAACCTCTCGGGACTCCTCTGGGGCGACACCCTAAAAGTAGAGATGCAGAGCCGTGACACGCTCCATCAGGTCATCCACCGAATACCACGCCGTTTCCTCGGTATTCCCTTTGGTATCAAGAGTTTACGCCAAGAGATAAGCTCCTCGAATCCACATACGGAGTTGGTTTACAGCGAGTACCTAACCATCGAGCGGCGACTGCGCCGAAAGCCAAAATAGAGACTTCTTTCATAACTATATTTAAAAGTTAGTTGTTTATTTTTCAAAGAGAGGGGCCACACCGTAAGGTGCAGCCCCTCTCTATTTTAACGATATTCCTCGCCTACTGTGCTACCTCGTTAGAAGGCAAAACCCGCCTTTATAAGAGCATAGTGGCGCTTTGTTGTAGGGTTAAACGTGTAACCCACCTGAAGTGGAAGCGTTACGTCGCCTACCTCAAAGTCGCGGTTAAGCATCAACGATAAGTTAGTGACATTAAAGCCCTTAGGCTGATTATCGAAGTCCAAAGTATAAGCACCATCAACCATCTTACGTGGGCCAGCCATCCAGAAAGGACCTGTCCAAGGTGCAGCACCCGCGATAATCTCCATAGTTAGAACATCGCCGAAAGGCTGGGTGTAGCCAACCTCGAAATATGACGAAAAAGCACGCTTCAAGCGTGAGCCATCCTCGTTATAATGCCAGTCCGATGCGTGAAGGAAGGTTGTCGCCCAGTGCAAGCGCAAGCGCTCAAAGAAGGTATAGTCGATGGTAAGCGTGAGGTTATGCGCCTCCTTATCGAAGAAGCTCTGCGAGCCGAAGTCCGCGCCAACGCCACAGAAAACATCGTAGATAGTCACCGACAAGTTCTCGTGGTCGAAGCCGAGGAACATATCAAACTCCTTGTAATCGCTTAATAATGAGGCATTTCCCCAAAGGTTGATATAGAACTTACCATAGCCAAACGTAACCGAAGGCTGGAACGATGGGTCGAACATATTACCCGTGTAAGACTGGTCGTAACCGCGCCACATATAGTTCGAAGCGAGGTCGATGCCACCCTCCCACCAGAACTCCCACTCGTCGCCGTCATCCTCCGTGCAGCACTCCTCGGAGCAATCCATAAGTGGGTTATCCATAGGCATAACTGCCACAGGCTCTGCGGCATACAACGGCAACGCAACACACAATGCCGAAAGGAAAGCAAATATTTTCTTCATTCTTTTTTCTATTTTTTGGTTATTTAAGGTTTGAAATTAGTTCTTCTTCGAGTGGCTATGACGGCGCTTGCGGAGCTTCAGCTGGCTACGGTATTTGTCGACCTTACGCCATACACCCCATACGAGCAACACGCTGAAAAAGAGCACGATACCAACCAACATACCTGTCGATAGGTTATCGCCCTTCACTCTCGACCACATCTCCAACATCTTGTCGGTACGGTCACCCGAATCGTGCATAACACCCGAGCGCGCGATGACACTCATATCGGGATAAAGCACCGGGTCAGCAACCACAGCCTCGGAGCCTTCGATAGGCGTACCATCCTCATTTACAAAGAAGTAGCTCAAGTCGCAGACCTCAGGCTCACAGTAGCACAACTCCTCCAACGAGTCGTAGACCTCCTGCGTAGCCACGACACTCACATAGCCCGTAGCATCCATATTTCGGATGGCATTCTCGGGCATACACATATAGTCGATGAAGTAGCGCGCAGCACGCAGATTACGCGCATATTTAGGGATTACCCAGCCGTCGAACCACACCACGCTACCCTCGCGAGGCACCTCGTAGCCAAGCTCCACGCCGACCTCACTCGCCTCGTCGATAGCCCATACAGCATCGCCACTCCACATAAGGTTTATCCACGCCTTCTCCTGCGTCATCATCTCCTTACCGAAGTCGGCCTCCCAGCCTGCAACAAGCTCCTTCATACGTTTTAAGTAGCTCTCTACCAACGCAATAGACTCATCCGAAGAGTCGTACATAAGTTCGTGGATGGTGTCGATATCGAGGTACTCCTCCTCGCCCAAAAGTCCACTCTCCCTCGCCTCCAGCGTCTTAGCATAGATAAGAATTGGCGAGTATACATCGCGGAAGGCATCCTTGACGAACATCTTATCCTGAAGCCTCTGGTCGAACATCAGCGCCCACGACTGCGCCTCCTCGCGCGTCACATAGGCCTTATTATAGAGGATACCCGTAGTACCCCACATATAACCTACGGCATAGTCGTTCGGATTGACACCCTCGGGAGCCTCCATAAGCGCAAACTGCTCCTTGATATATGGCGACACACAACCGAAGTAGTTGATATCACGCTCGGCCATCTCCGCCTCGAACTCTGGCGTGAGGATAGGCAACACCATCTCGTTTCGCAACATACGCTCGATGATATACTCCGATGGGCAGACAACATCGAAATCGGCCTGACCATTCTCAATCTTTGCGAGCATAACCTCGTTAATATCAAAGGTTTGGTATATCACCTCGACCTCCTCGCCCGTCTGCTCGAAGTACCACTCCTCGAACTCCGGAATAAGCTCCTCGTCGATGTAGTCACCCCAGTTATAGACCTTGAGGACACCCATACGAGCCTCATCGCCGTTGCACGCCACAGACGCAACCGCAACGACCATCATCGCTACACCACGTAGCACATCATAAAGCCACTTCATTATCTTCGTGAGGGTTTAAGGTTACTATTTTTGAGAGCCTCCTCGGCCTGACGAGCCTGACGGCGTGCGCGGATGTTAACCACAATCAGCAGCACCAACACCACCACAAGGATGATGGTCGACAAGGCGCGCAACTCGGGCGTAAGACCACCCTTACGTGCATCGGCATAGATATACGTAGAGAGGGTTTCGAGGCCATTTGTACCATTGGTAAAGATAGTCACCGCGAAGTCATCAATCGACAACGTGAAGGCAAGTATAAAGCCCGAAATCATACCTGGGCGAATCTCCGGGATGATAACACGACGCATAGCCTGCATCGGCGTAGCACCCAAGTCGAGGGCCGCCTCGTAGATATTAGGGTTCATCTGCGTAAGACGTGGCATAACGCTCAGCACCACATAAGGCGTACAGAAGGTGATATGCGCCAAGATGACGGTCATATATCCCTGCGTAATGCCAAACGATATGAAGAGCAAAAAGAGCGAGATACCAGTGATGATATCGGGGTTCAATATCGGAATGTTATTCACGAAGTTAACCGCCTTACGCTTACCATAACGAAGGTCGTGGATACCAATAGCCGCTACGGTACCCAACAGCGTAGACACGATAGCCGCAACAAAGGCGATGATAAAGGTATTCTGGATAGCATCTATAAGCGAGTTATTCACGCCACCCGAGAACAACGACTCGTACAACTCCGTTGAGAAGCCAGTCCAGTTACCCAAGACCTTCGACTCGGTGAACGAGAAAATCGCGATGATGACAATCGGTGCGTAGAGCATTACGAGCAGTAGCACCAGGTAAAGATGTGATAGCTTTCTCATACGCGCGCGTTATAATATTGTAGCATCTCCCGCGCCCTCATCCGACGTAGAGTCCGTAAAGAGCGATGTGATACCGATGATTATCAACATAATAAGCGACAATGCCGCACCGTAGTGCCACATACCGTTATTGATATTCTCCTGAATCGTAGTACCGAAGAGCTTGATGTTATTCATCGTCAGCAACTCCGATATTGCGAAGGTCGAGATTGTAGGCATAAAGACCATCATCACGCCACTGATAATACCAGGCATCGACAGCGGGAATACAACACGTGTAAACACCTGACGTGGTGTAGCACCGAGGTCCTCTGCCGCCTCGATAAGCGAGTGGTCCATCTTCTGCAAGACGTTGTAGATAGGATAAATCATAAACGGCAAGAAGTTGTAGACCATACCGAAGATTAGCGCACCCTCGCCAAGAGGCAGCGTAAGGAAGTCGAACAACGCCACCGTAGCCAACGTACGCACCAAGACGTTAATCCACATCGGCAAGATGAACAACATCACCAACAACCTCGCATTCGAAGGTTTTAGCTTCGAGAGGATATATGCCGCTGGGTAGCCCAATACTAAGCATATCAGCGTGGTAATCAGTGCAATACCTATCGAATAGATAAACGTATTAGCCGCCTCAGGCTGGTTGATGAACCTCTCGAAATTCTCCATCGAGAAGCCACCCTCCTTCGACTGAAAGGCGTAGAACATAATCAGCAACAGAGGCACCACGATGAAGATTGCCATAAAGATAACATACGGCAAACTCCACACGCGCCTACGTGCAAAGATTTTCGCGATTCGTTGTCTCATAAGGCTACTTTATCTCCTTGACAGTTATGCTCTTAGGAGCAATCTTAATACCTACCTCATCGAGGTCCTCCCACACATCGTGTGTGTCAACATAGATAGCATCACCCTCGTCGGTACGCACCGTAAGGTGATAGCGGTCGCCCTTATAGAGGATAAAGCGAATAGTACCCCACGACACACCGTCATCAGGGTCGTCCGTAAGCTCCCCAGCCGAGAAGCCAAACTCCACATCGACCTTCGCACCAGGCTCT
>JADBON010000169.1:0-3763 GCA_015656305.1 Alistipes sp. | reverse complement strand
GTTATCTTACTTTCGCGCATTGATGAACTGCGAGGTATGGGAGTGGCACCGCACGAGGCTATCGTACGCTCGGCGCAAGATAGATTTCTCCCTGTTGTTGTAGCGTCGGCAACCACCGTACTCGGAATCTCGCCCCTTCTGTTTGACTCGATGTTTGGCAGTATGGCAGCAACGATAATGGGTGGTTTGGTTGTTGCTACAATGCTCACTCTTATGGTGTTACCCGTAATTTATTCACTAATTTATCGCATCAAGAAATGATACGTCAACTATTACTTTCGGTTTCGGGAATGCTCCTCGTAACGGCTTCGTGGGCGCAATTAAATGTCGAAGAGTATAAGAGCCTGGTCATAGATTATAGCACAGAATTGAAGCGTGCGGCTGCGGCTGTCGAGGGTGCCGAGGCGGATATGCGTGTGGCTCGCAAGGGGTTTCTGCCCTCGGTTGATATGAGCCGCGATGCTACGTATGACTTTCGGCGTAGTGGCGATGAGCGGAGGGTTGGCTGGTCAATGCGTGCGGATGTTGTGCAGCCTATCTTCTATGGTGGTGGCGTGCGGGCAAGAAGCGAGCGAGAGGAGATGATGTGGAATGCTGCGATGAGTGGCGAGCAGAGTGCCGTACTTGATGTTGTGTACGATGCCGAGGTTGCCTACTGGACACTATCGCGGGCGGAGATATATTGCCGTGCCATAGAGCGTTATTATGATATAGTAAGGTCGTTGCGTGATGTTGCGGAGCATCGTTTCGCAGAGGGTTATACCTCGAAAAGTGACCTTCTGCAAGTGGAGTCGCGTCTTGGTGATGCGGAGTATCAGCTCTCGCGTGCCAAGCAGCAACGTGAGCAGGCGCTGCATAACTTCAATACGCTTCGTGGGTGCGCTCCGAGCTGTGATGTGTTCCTTTCGCAGAGTATTCTTGATACGTTGCAGATGCCTATGCGTGAGGACGTTATGGAGGTCGTAGCAACACATCCCGACTATGTTGGTGTGGTTGCTGAACGAGAGGCAAAGCGTTGGGGTGTGAAGGTGGCGCGTGCCGATTATCTCCCGAAGATTGGCGTCAATGTTTATGGTTTATGGGCCCCCAATGTGCCAAATATTCGGGGTGCGGGAACGAGGCTTGATGGTGGAGTTGTAGTGTCGATGAGTACGCCGATATTTCACTTCGGGGAGCGCCGCGAGGTGGTGCGTTCGGCACGTAGCGTGCTTCGTAGTGCGGAGCTTAGTGTCGAGGATGTTCGGGATGAGATAATGCTTAATGAGAGCGACTGCTGGACAAACCTACTCTCGACAAAGGAGCGCGTGGAGGCGATAGGGCGTAACCTCGACCTTGCAACCGAGAATCTTGAGATTAGCACCTACTCCTATGGCGAGGGTTTGGGTACGATTCTCGACGTATTGCAGGCGCAGCTTAGTTGGCTTCAAATATATAGCAATGCCATTGCTGCGCAGTATGACTATGCAATCGCCATTGCCGCCTATCGCTACATCGTAGCGCGGTAGAAAAAAAAGCCACCGCGGTAAGGCGATAATTCGCAAAAAAATACGTATATTTGCGGTATATATACCTATATAATATGCGAAGACGATTATTTACACTTGCTGCGTTTATGTTCTTGGCCTCGATGCCTATGGACGTGGCGGCACAAATACCAGATAAGAGAGTGCGTATGGAGCATATCGAGAGTATGCTTGAGCGCAATCGTTGGGGCGACGCACGTGTTGCCCTTTTGGAGTTTGAAAAGGGGCTTAATCCAATCACAGAGCGACGTGATATAGAGTGGGTTGAGTATAATAAGATAGTGTGTGCTATGGAGCTTGGAAGTGGTGATATCGAGGCTCTTATGGCAAATTACGTGGAGCGATATCCCGCAAGTATCTACCGCAATAGAATGTCCTTCATCAGGGCTTGCTACGAGTGTGATAAGGGAAACCTTGAGCGTGCAAAGCAGATTTTCGAGGAGGTAGACTACAAGGCTTTGGATGTCCGTGAGCGTGAGCGTTACGATATCCGTGTGGGTTATATCCGCTTTGTGGATGGTAACTACAACAGCGCACACAACCATTTCCAGAAGATTAATCCACTCTCGGAGTACTATCCGCACGCCCTTTATTACACCTCATACATAGCATATAGCGAGGGGCGTAATCAAGAGGCGCAGCATAGCTTCGAGGCGTTGGCAAAGTATGAGCCATACGACAAATTGGCGCCATTCTATCTCCTTCAGTTGGAGTATCGTAAGGGTAACTACGACTATGTTATCCGCGAGGGTGAGCGCCTAATGTCCTCTGCATCGTCGGATACGCTCGATGACTTGGTGCGTATCATTGCCGAGAGTTACTTTATCAAGGGCGACTACGCTAATGCTATTCGCTACATATCGCAATTCCCCGAGGAGCGTGTAGCACGTCAGGAGAACTATATCAAGGGTTATTCGTTGTATCGCTTGGCACGCTATGATGCTGCCATAGAGCCACTTGCAAAGGTTTGTGGTGCGGAGGATGCCTTGACACAGAATGCCTCATACCACCTTGGTGATTGCTACCTTCGTATGGGTAATAAGCGTAGCGCTGCTGATGCCTTTGCTATGGCGTCGGTAGATGGCTTCGATGATACTATTGCTCGTGATGCACTGTTGAACTATGGCCGCTTGAAGTACGAACTTGGTGGTGGTATCTTCAATGAGGCAGTCAACGTGCTTCAGGAGTACTTGTGCCGCTATCCTAACTCTTCGTACACCTCGGAAGTTAAGCAGTTGCTTATCGCAGCGTTCTATAACTCAAAGGATTACGATGCTGCATATGCGGCTATCCACGAACTTCCAAATCCCGATAATGACCTCCGTGCCGTGTTGCAGAAGGTTGCGGTATTCCGCGCTGTGAAGGCTATCGACCAGATGCGCTGGGAGGATGCCGAGCAGCTTCTTCAGGAGGCAAAGGAGATTGGCTTGGTGCCAAAGTATAACGCCTTGACGCTCTATTGGCAGGGTGAGGTGGCTTACCAGAAGGGTGATGTGGAGCTTGCGCAGCAGTGCTTTGAGGATTATATCCGCCGTGCGCCAAAGAGCGAGGCGGAGTACCACTTTGCGCACTATAGCTTGGGCTATGTCTACCTTACACAGGGTGCGATGGAGAGTGCGCAGTCGGCCTTCCAAACCTTTGTGCGTGACTACACAATGCGCGATAACTACCTATATGATGCACATAACCGTCTTGGTGATGCACACTTCGCTGTTCGTGAGTTTGCCGATGCGCGTAGGGTTTACAAGCTTGTGTCAAAGGCTCCTACCGATGAGCGCTATTATGCTCTGTTCCAGTTGGCGCAGGTGGATGGTATCGACAATAATCAGAAGTCGAAGATTGATAAGTTGAAGGCTATCGTTACCGATGCGCAGGGTCCGTATGTCGATGATGCGTGGTATGAGCTTGGTAAGACCTACCTCGCTACGCAGCGTTATAGCGATGGCGCGAAGACTCTTCAAGAGTTTGTTAATGCCGATGCTCTCTCGCCATACTATGTTCCAGCGTTGTCGGATTTGGCTTTGGCTTACTACAACTTGGGCCGTAAGGAGGATGCTCGCAAATGTTATGAGAAGGTTGTGGATTTCGATTCGCAGTCGGCAGCAGCTATGGAGGCTATACGTGGCATCCGCGAGATTTATGTATCACAGGGTAGGGTAGATGAGTACTTTGCCTATGCCGAGCGTAAGGGTTTGCAGAGCGATATGAGTGCTGCGGCGCGTGACTCGTTGACCTTTGCT
>JADBON010000138.1:0-4273 GCA_015656305.1 Alistipes sp. | reverse complement strand
CGGTAGCGTAGCAGAGTGCTGTCTGCACCACATTCCAGTCCGCGAGGTAGAAGGTATAAGGCTCGCTGACACTGCACTTATCCCAATAGCCCATTGTAATCTGCCACAACTCGCCATCCGACATCGCAGCGGCATTGCTGCAATCACCTTCGACCATAGTCGTGAAGAGCGTACGCACATCATCAAGGCCAGTGTAGCGCACTACGGTGATGGCACGTCCCTTTGTTGCCGAGGCATCGCCAAACACTGCACCATTCTCATCATCACCCGAATAGTAACCCACTAACTCTATCTGTGGCGTGATAGTCGAGAAGTTTGACGTGCGAGCGAAGGCTGGGAAGGTGAAGCACTTTACAACCTCTCCCGTATGCACGTCAAGAGCATAGATATAGCCCAGATACTCAGTATCGGGATTTAGGCCAGTGACCTGCAACGAGGCGTTGCCATTGTAGTAATACTGGTCCAAAATCTCAGCAATGGTGATTGAAGGGTTGAACTTCTTATACTCCTCGAAGTAGTAGGCAAAGGCCTCATTCTCGTAGCCAATGAAGGTTGCCTCGTCGTACTCCTCCGCAGCACAAAGACCTGGGACATAGTAGATTGTATTGTCCGACGACTTGACATTCATAGTAAAGCCATAAGGCGTGATGCTCGATGCCGAAACCTCGAACACTACCTCGTCGAGGCTACCTCCAGGTAGTGTGCGGAAGGTTGTCATATAGGCATCCGTGGTGATACCGCCATCGTAGCCAAAGGCGATGATATAGTAGTCGGTGTCGGCTGCTGGGAGCTTCATAGCCGTGCTACCCTCGTGTACCACAGGACCTCGGTCGTTAGCCATCATATCCATCCAGCCACCCCACTGCTCCACAAGGTTGTGCATCATATCCTGCGCCTCGGTAACGCCATCCCAAGGGGCTACAAGAGCGCAATATTTGTCGTTGTTGTTCGACGGCGTGATGCTGAACGAGGCCTGCATCTGGCCGATATCCCACACCTTGATATCGAAGGTCATCTCCGACTTGGCAGCGCCCTGCGTAGTATATTCGCCACGCTGAACGTCGGTGCAGATTACGATACCCTCCTCATCGGCAATAAGGCCCGCAATGAGGAAGTAGTATGGCGTATTCTCCTTAAGTCCCTTAGCCTCAAGGCCCAACTCACCCTGATGTATAAGTGCGTTGAAGACCTGAGTCTCGCTCATACCCTGTCCCAAGAGTGAGTAAATCTCCTGCTGGAAGTAGTACTCATAGAAGTATTCGTGCGACATCTGATGGCCATCTGCATCCTCAACGTAGTAGTTGTACTGCTCGACAGGCATAGTACACAGATACCAATATATCTCCTGGTCGGTAGGGTTCACAGCAAAGGTAACGGAGTTGTCAACCACCGAAGTGCTTACCCTAAAGTCACAAACCTGCGTAGGCACTCCCATAGTGCGAAACTCGCTCTTAACAATCTCTGTTGCAGCGCTATAACCATTCTCGGCATCAACACCAAAGACAATGAGATAGTACTCGGTGTAGAGCGATAGGCCCGAGAACTTAACATCCTTAATTGCGCCACGGTCCACCACCTCGGGCATATACTCCTCTATGGTCTTACCCTTCTCGGATGCCGTGTCGGCAATGTCGGCAAGAATGGCATCAACAAGAAACTCCTCGCGTGTAAACTCCTCGGCATCAGCCTTTTCGTACACCACGCAGAGGTAATCTACATCGTTATCCGAAGGTGTAACGCTGAAGGTTACGGTAGTACGTGAGGTATTCTCGATAACGACCTCGAACGGCGCCTCTGGCTGTGGCTTAATCACCTCTGGAGGGTTGTCGTAGCATCCTACCATCGTAGTAGCCATAAGCAGAGTTAGGAATAATAAAAGTCTATTCATAGTTTAAGCAATTTGTTTGATTACAAAGATACGAAATAATTAGAAATTAGGCGTGAGGTGTGAGTATTTAGTAATAAAATTACTATCTTTGTATATACAACTCCTAACATCACCTACTATGAAGAGATTTGCTATTACATTGATTGCCATATTTATAGCCTCTTTTGCAGTGGCTCAAACATTCTATGTGGATATTGACGCAACGGCAAAGCGCAAAATCAAAGATGCCCTCACTTCAGAGGCTATAGAAAAGGGCGAACAGGTTAAAATTGTTCAAGTTCAAGTTATTTCGAACTATGAATTAAATCAACCTATTTATTTGCTTACAACATCCGACTATAAGAATTTAGAAATTGGATTAAATAAGTTGGATGCTTTGTTAGACCTTTATGGTCACGATATTCAGAGCATATGGGATGCACATATGATTAAGAGCACTATCCCCGGTATCATTAAATATGGATCTCAGTATGAAATGCGAGAGGAGTTAGAGAGTGATGCGCTTCAATTTGCCAGTCTATTGATAGAGAACAACTTGCAATTCGATGATCCGCATCTCGAGGCCTATATATATAACTTGGTCAATAAGATTGCTCCTACCTTTTTCTTGGATGGAAGAACTACGGATATCAAAATACTCTTAAATAGAGATCCTTCAAACAACATTACTTGCTTTCCTAACGGAACGATTGTCATCAATTTAGGTCTTCTTACAGCACTACACTCCGAGGCAGAACTCGTTGCGCTATTGAGTCACGAGATAGCTCACTACCTATTAGACCATCAAGTACAAAATGTCAACGCCGCTATTGAGAGAGAGAAACGCGCAGCATTTTGGGCAGCATTCGCAACAGGTGTTGCGGCAGTAGCAGATGTAGCTATTAGTGCAAATTCGAACGGATACTACGCACCTGGTGCCTTAACCGCGTCAACTGCCCTATTCGCATCAGCAATTGCTGAAGATTCCGTAGATAGATTGGGAATGGAGTACAACCACGAACAAGATTTGTTTGCAGATGCTGTTGCCGTAGACATACTCAAACATCTTGGCTATGATGAAAACGCACTCGCAACAGCCTTGAATAGAATTAAAATAATAGATATCTACAAAAGATACAACTCTACGTTTATCGAGGACAACACTGACCTTGAGTTGGGACATCGCATAGAAAATGCAGGAACTCCCGTAACTGATGAGGAGCTATTCTACGAGCAGATGATATCGTTTGCGGTTACCGACGTGGCAACTTCAAGATTTAATATGGGTAGATTTAGGCAGGCATTAAACACAGTAAATCAGAATATTGAGAACAATGTTGCTAATGACGATGACTATCTCCTAAAGGCCCGATGCCTTCTCACGCTATCCGACGGCGTAAAGCATATCAACGAGATATTCGATGCCATACGTTGTGCAAGGATGATAAATCCTTCGAATATAAACGCCGACAAAACCGAGATTATAACATATCTCAAGATAGGCGATTTTGTATATGCAAAGGAGCTTCTTAAGGCATACGATGAGCGATTAACGGCTATGGCTACGTCCGAGCAAGATATCGCAGACGACCTATTCTACTTCGTAGCAGAGGAGAGGGATTGGACATCACGAATGCTGATAAAGATTGATGGTATGTTAAGCTCGCCACATCAATAGACATCGGACGTATAGCGACATAAAAATCCCGACAGAGAGAGGTACTGAATGTACAACCCAGTGTCGGGATTAACTATTTGCAAGGGTAAGTGGATAACCTACGCCATAATATTATGACAAGCGAAGGAAACCAATACCAAAGCGCTCAACAGCTGCACGCTCCAAATCCTCGCGGACAGATGGGTCGGCAATAGAGATAAGCAACTTTGCACGCTCGGCAAGCGACTTGTTACGTAGGTAGACAATACCGTGCTCCGTAGCGATATACTGCGCCTGGAAGCGGGTGGTTACGACACCTGCACCCTTTGTGAGCGTAGGAACAATCTTCGAGATACCCTTCGTAGTGATAGATGGCAACGCGATGAAGCACTTACCACCCTCCGACAAAGCACCGCCATACATAAAGTCGTGCTGGCCACCTACGCCCGAGAAGATACGCTCACCGATACTATCGGCGCAAATCTGGCCCGTAAGGTCAACCTCGATAGCCGAGTTTACGGCCATAACGCGAGGGTTCTGACGGATGTTCTGTGGGTCGTTGGTCCACGCTACGTCACGGATAACAACGTCGCGGTTACCATCCAAGTAGTCGTAAAGACGCTGGCTACCAAGACACAAGCACGCCACAGACTGTCCTGGATAGATCTTCTTCAACGAGTTGTCGATGATACCCTTCTGGATAAGAGGCACCACGCCATCGGTCATAGCCTCGGTGTGAAGACCAAGGT
>JADBON010000260.1:0-2529 GCA_015656305.1 Alistipes sp. | reverse complement strand
GGTCAAACTCCGCATCCTGCAAAGCATAGATGATATCAAAGCCCGCGCACCACGACATAACAACGAGCGCCAATAACCAGCACTCCAAAGGTGCAGCGCCCGTAACAGCCATCGTAGCACCCACAGGTGCGATACCCAACGACACGCCGAGTACGATATGCGCAAGGGCGGTAAAGCGCTTGCAGTAGCTATAAAACATCACAATCGCAAGGGCCACAGGCGAGAGCCAGCCACATAGCGAATTAATCGAGGCGGCAACGGCGATGAACAACACCGCGTTTACAACCACGAAAATCACTGCGCCACGTGCCGAGACCTTACCCGCGGGAATCTCACGCATCGCAGTACGTGGGTTCTCGGCATCAATCTTTCTATCAGCCCAGCGGTTGAAGCCCATAGCGACGTTGCGGGCAAAGACCATACACGCCACGACCTGCAACAGAAGTAGCCACAGAGGCTGCGACGGAGAGTACGTCACCCACGCATAGGTGAATGACAACAGTGCAAAAGGCATTGCGAAAATCGTATGCGAGAACTTGACAAGGCGCAGATAGTCAACTACTTTCTCAATCATATCCACTCTAAATTACTCTTTAAGTTCGCGTTCAAGCACCTCCATAAGCCACTCTGGGGCGCGATGAGGGCGACGTGTCTCCTTGTTTATAAAGCCGAGCGTAGTAAGTCCCGAAGCGATATCACGACCATCCTCGCCACGAATCTCATAGCGGAAGGTCATACGCGCCATAGGCATCTCATCAACATAAGCCTTAACGGAGATAAGCTCATCGTAATATGCTGGCATACGGTACTTTACCTGCACCTCGATGATAGGCATCATAACTCCCCTACGCTCCATTTCTGCGTAGGTCAAACCCGCCGCACGAAGCCACTCCGTACGTGCCACCTCGAAGAACTTTATGTAGTTCGAGTGGTGAACGATACCCATCTGGTCGGTGTGGTGATACTCCACACGAATCTTAGTCTCGAAACTTCTCATACTGGCTATCTAATACGGTCCAACGAACGGACAAGAACCTCATCCTTGAATGTTGCGCGGGCTGCCAACGACACAAATACCAACGCTACGATAGGCATAATAGCTGCCCAGCCGAACTGGCGATGCTCAACAACCGCAGCCTCCAAAGCATTAGCACCCGAGAGCCAGAAGTAGATTGCCATAAAGGCGATGCAACCCAACAACACTACAATCTCCACGGCGCACAAACGAACCTGCAACATACGATTCTTGAACAAGAAGATAGTCACCAACGGAAGTGCCGCTGCGAGGCTCAACAAGATACCCATCCAAAGGGTACTCTGCGACTGCAAGGCGCTCGAGAGCGAGAATGCCGAGAGGGTGAATACCTCACCACTTGCCACGGTAAACATAGCAATAGGGAGGCAGAGGGTAAGAGTCATAAGGGCTGCTGCGAGCAACAAATAGAGTGATTGAATACGCTGAATCATAGTTATTTACATTTTAATTATTTCTCAATTTTCTTATCAATAAGGTAGTGGTTACGCTCACCCGCGCGGCGGTTAATCATCTCGCCCAAGAAGCCCGCCAAGAACAACTGAACACCCAAAACGATAGCCAACAACGCGAGGTAGAACATAGGCTGCTCGGTAACACCACGCCACATAAGGCCGTTGAACTGCGAGTAGATTTTGTCGATGATAATCCACACCGCCGTAACACCACCAAAGAGGAACATCAGTGTGCCAAGGCTACCAAAAAGATACATCGGCGAGCGACCAAAGTAGGACATAAACGTAACGGAGATAAGGTCGAGATATCCCTTCACCATACGCTCGATGCCAAACTTCGACACGCCATACTTACGCTCCTGATGCGCCACAACCTTCTCGCCAATACGCTTAAAACCAGCGTGTTTAGCAAGAATAGGAATATAGCGGTGCATCTCGCCATACACCTCAATGCTCTTGACAACCTTACGGCGATAGGCCTTCAAACCGCAGTTAAAATCGTGGAGCTTGATGCCCGACATCACACGAGCCGTAAAGTTGAAGAACTTACTTGGCCAACGCTTACCAACAGGATCATAACGCTTCTTCTTCCAGCCCGACACAAGATCGTAGCCCTCCTCCAAAATCATACGGCGCATCTCGGGAATCTCGTCGGGCGAGTCCTGAAGGTCGGCATCCATAGTAAATACTACCTCGCCCTCGGCCATCTCGAAGCCACAATACAGCGCTGCCGACTTGCCATAGTTACGCGCGAAGCTGATGCCACGAATTGCCGAGTACCCCTGCTTCAAGCGTTCAACAACGCTCCACGAATCATCCGTAGAACCATCGTCGACCATAACAATCTCGTAGGTTAGACCATTCGTCATAGCCACGCGGTCTATCCACGCCACCAACTCTGGCAGCGACTCCGCCTCGTTATAGAGAGGTACAACAACCGAAATATCTAAACTCTTGTTCATCTTCTTAACTCATTAGAACTCAATATTGCGATACTCTGGTTTACGGCTCACAACACCCGCGATGATAAGGCCTGGAAGG
>JADBON010000290.1:0-2279 GCA_015656305.1 Alistipes sp. | reverse complement strand
GTCGATGTAGCAGTAAGCGTGGGGCGACATAACAACCTTATGTCCCGCCTTGGCAGCCGCAAGACCACCCTCCTCACCACGCCACGACATCACCGTAGCGTTAGGGGCAAGGCCGCCCTCGAGAATCTCATCCCAGCCAATAATCTGACGACCACGAGCATTGAGGTACTTCTCGATGCGCTGAATCATATAGCTCTGCAGCTCATCAACATCCTCAAGTCCCTCCTCGCGCATACGGCGCTGGCAATCTTCGCACTCTCCCCAGCTTCGCTTCGTAGCCTCATCGCCACCAATATGTATATACTCCGATGGGAATATCTCGATAATCTCGTCGAGAATGCGCTGCATCATCTCGAATGTTGCCTCCTTGCCGATGCACAAATCCTCCTGACGCTCGGGACGTGGCGTGCAGGCCAACTCGGGATATGCTGCGATAACCTCCTCGGAGTGCCCAGGCATCTCAATCTCAGGGATGATAGTAATGTATCTCTCTGCCGCATAGCGCACTAACTCCTTTGCATCCTCCTTTGTGAGATAACCGCCATACGCACCCTCGGTGCCCATCTCAACGTGGCCACGCTCGCCATATCCCCACTCCTTCCACGTTGCTTGCTTGCGCCACGCAGCATACTCCGTAAGACGTGGGTAGGACTCAATCTCTATGCGCCAGCCCGCAGCATCGGTGAGGTGCAGATGTAGACGGTTCATCTTCAGGCGTGCCATCATATCAATCTGGCGCTTGAGGAACTCCACCGAGCGGAAGTGACGCGAGATATCTATCAATATGCCGCGATACTCGAAGCGTGGATAGTCGTAAATCTCACCTTCGAGCCATCTGCCCTCCAACTCGCCCTCCATCATCTGGCGAATAGACTGTATAGCGTAGAAGAGTCCCGCGCCACTATGTGCCTTAATGTTGATGCCTTCAGGGGTTGTCGCTATATGATATCCCTCCGCCTCTTTTACAGCCGTAGGGTCTATCACAAGGTTTAAGAACGCCTTTTCTGCAGGCTTATTAACCTCCTTAACCTTGAGCCCCGCAGCAGCAATAGCCGCACGAATACGCTCTGCAGTCTTGCTGTCGGCATCAATGTATAGATTCAGCTCCTGGGTAGCATCAAAGAGTTGCATATCATCCGTATCTTTTCGCTCGATACTATAAGGCGCGGGTGTAATCTGTGAATACTGTGCGCTCGCCTCGTTGAGGCCAACGATAGCAAAAAATGCTATTATAAGAGTAAATTTTAGATGTTTCATATCGTAAAGTTATTTTCTACAAATATACACAATCTTACCCAAAATCGAAAATATATTCCCCGATTTATGGTTTTTAAGTGTAAGTATATTTACCTATTTTACGAGGAAAATGGCTCTTTTTATCCCGTTCGTGGGGGCGCCGACACGAAAAAAGATTACCTTTGTCGAGTGCGGATGTTGTGGCTCTCTATCATAGGTGGGATGTACAACGATTGCAAAGAGAAAATTTAACTAAACATTTTTTAAGATAATGGTAGATATTTTTGATCGCTTATCAAACAATGCTGGTGGCCCTATTGGACAGTATATGTCGGCCGTACACGGCTATTTCGCATTTCCAAAGTTGGAGGGTGAGCTTGGTCCACATATGATGTTCCGTGGCAAGCCTGTGCTCAACTGGAGCCTTAACAACTATCTCGGCTTGGCAAACCACCCAGAGGTGCGTGAGGCGGATGCCGAGGGTGCAAAGGAGTATGGTATGGCCTACCCTATGGGTGCGCGTATGATGTCTGGACAGACAAAGTATCACGAGCAGTTGGAGCGCGAGTTGGCAGAGTTCGTAGGTAAGGAGGATGCCTTCCTTCTAAACTATGGCTATCAGGGTATGATTTCGATTATTGACTGCTTGCTCACGCCACGCGATGTTGTGGTCTACGATAAGGAGTGTCACGCCTGCATCATTGATGGTTTGCGTATGCACCCTGGTAAGCGCTTTGTATATGGCCATAACGATGAGGAGTCGTTGCGCCGTCAGCTTAAGCACGCTACGGAGCTTGCCGAGGAGCAGCGTGGTGGTGTGCTTGTAATCACCGAGGGTGTATTCGGTATGAAGGGCGACCTTGGCTTCTTGGATGTTATCGTTAAGTATAAGAAGGAGTTTAACTTCCGTCTTCTTGTTGACGATGCTCATGGCTTCGGTACTATGGGTACTCACGGTAAGGGTACTGGCGTTCACTTTGGCGTGCAGGACGAGATCGACGTATTGTTCAACACCTTCGCTAAGTCGATGGCTGGCATCGGCG
>JADBON010000002.1:0-17199 GCA_015656305.1 Alistipes sp. | reverse complement strand
GCTCTCAGCTCCTAACTCCTAACTAAACAAAAGTCGCCCCACACTTTCGTGCAAGGCGACTTGTTGCTGGCTGATGCCAACACTATCCTACCACACTGCTGGCTCGAGAACGAGGGTTGCGATAACCATTGTCTCGCCAACCATAGTGAGAGCTACCTCTACCTCTACAGGCTCCTCGTACGACTCTGGAGTCTTGATTGTGCGGAACTCGAGCTGGTTCTGGCCACGCTTACCTGCCAATGTCGAGCCGAAGATGTAGTCCTCCTCGTGGAGATGACCATCCCAGAGAGCAGCCTCTACATACTCCTTACCATTGCCGAGAATCTCGAGAGTCCAGTCAGCGTTAGGCGTGATACGGTACTCGAGATAGGTTGCCTTGGTGTTGTCATCCAAGAGGCTTGTGTAGAAGCCTGTACCCTTTGCGTTGCTGTAGCCATCGGCCGAAGCGTACGACCAAGCCCATTCGCCTGTGTCCTCGTTCTGCGAGTAGGTAGCAGTCTTGTTGTACGGGAAGGCAGGTACCAAGGTTGGGCCCTGTGGCTGCGCACACGATACAAACAGAGCCGATGCAACGATAGCTGCAAGACTCAACATTGAAATAAACTTTTTCATAATCTTTTGTGTTATTTAGTTAGTAATAAATTATTTTTCTATTCATCTACACCTCGAATATAGCGATCAATAGCCGTAGCAGCCTTGCGACCAGCACCCATAGCGAGGATTACAGTTGCAGCGCCAGTCACGGCATCGCCACCAGCGAAGACACCCTTGCGAGATGTTGCGCCCCACTCATCGGCCACGATACATCCACGGCGGTTGGTCTCGAGAGCCTCGGTAGTCGAAGCGATAAGCGGATTTGGAGATGTTCCGAGTGCCATAACAACAACATCGCACTCGATCTCGAAGTCCGAACCCTCGACCACTACAGGCGAACGACGGCCACTCTCGTCAGGCTCACCCAACTCCATCTCAACGCAGTTTATAGCACGCACCCAGCCACTCTCGTCACCCAAAATGGCGGTAGGGTTGGTCAGCATCTTGAACTCGATGCCCTCCTCCTTGGCGTGGTGTACCTCTTCAACTCGAGCGGGTAACTCCTTCTCGCTACGGCGATATACGATTACGGCCTCTGCGCCCAAACGCTTGGCGGTACGCACCGCATCCATTGCCACATTGCCACCACCGACAACTACAACCTTGCGACCTACATATATAGGTGTGTCATACTCCGCATCATAAGCGTGCATCAAGTTTGCTCGAGTCAAGAACTCATTTGCCGACAATACGCCGTTGAAGTTCTCGCCCTCGATGCCCATAAAGCGAGGCAGACCAGCTCCCGAGCCGATAAATACGGCATCGTAGCCCTCCTCGTCGAGCAACGAGTCTACGGTGATGGTGCGACCGATAACCACATCGGTCTCGATCTTTACGCCGAGTGCCTTCACGCTCTCGATCTCGCCCTTTACGACGGTATCCTTTGGCAAACGAAACTCGGGAATACCATAGACGAGTACGCCACCAGCCTCGTGCAGAGCCTCGAAGATTGTAACCTCGTAGCCCATCTTTGCAAGGTCGCTTGCGCAAGCCAAACCTGCAGGGCCACTACCCACGATAGCCACCTTGTGGCCATTCTTCTCGATCTCCACCGACGGACGGCCATTCTCCAACTGCCAGTCGCCCACAAAGCGCTCCAACTTGCCGATAGCCACCGCCTCGCCCTTGATACCGAGGATGCACGCACCCTCGCACTGCGACTCCTGCGGACATACACGACCACAGATGCTTGGCAACGACGAGTCCTTGCCGATAACCTCGGCTGCACCCGCTATGTTGCCTTCACGCAACTGCTCGATAAAGCGAGGAATCTGCACACCCACAGGGCAAGCCGCCACGCAACGAGGGTTCTTGCAGTCGAGACATCGTGTAGCCTCCAACTGCGCCTCCTCCACATTGTAGCCGTAGCACACCTCCTCGAAGTTAGTTGCTCGAAGCTTTGCATCTTGTTCCCTTACCGGAACTCGAGGTATCTTGTTTGCCATACTCTACTTATCCAATCCAATATTACATTTATGTCCCGCAGCACGCTCACGCTCGATAGCCAAAGCTCGCTGCTCCTGTGTGCGGTACATTCCCTGACGGCGCATAGCCTCGTCGAAGTCTACATCGTAGGCATTGAACTCGGGGCCATCCACACAGGTGAACTTGGTCTTACCTGCGATGGTCACACGACAAGCACCGCACATACCCGTACCATCCACCATCAAGGCGTTGAGCGATACGATGCACGGAAGATTGAACTTCTTTGCCGTCAGCGTCACAAATTTCATCATAATCATAGGGCCGATAGCCACACAGCAGTCATACTGCTTGCCATCCTCCACGATGAGCTTCTCGAGTAGGGTAGTTACCAAGCCGTGGAAACCCTCCGAGCCGTCGTCTGTTGCGATGTAGAGGTTTGTCGCCACCTTGCGCATCTCCTCGGCATAGATGAGCAGATCCTTCGACTTTGCACCGATGATGACATCGACCTCGCAGCCCTGCTCTGCCAACCACTTAACCTGCGGATATACTGGTGCCGAACCTACGCCACCACCCACGAAGATATACTTGCGCTTGCGCACCTCCTCGATAGGCTCGTTCATAAAGTCCGACGGACGACCGAGTGGTCCTGCCACATCGGCCAAGTACTCACCCTCGCCCTTGGCTACAATCTTGCGAGTCGAAACGCCCAACGCCTGTGTAACGAGTGTTACGGTACCCTCCGCAGCATCGTAGTCTGCAATGGTGAGAGGGGTGCGCTCACCCACCTTGTCGGCACGCACAATCACAAACTGACCAGGCTTTGCCGAGTGGGCAATGCGTGGCGCCTTGACACGGGTGAGAAATATATTCTCCGCAAGCTCTCTCTTCTCTACTATCTCGAACATCTTTTGTCCTCTTTTCTTTATCGCTACCTCTCCACAATTGCCGAGACTCGGATGGTCACGACTGGCATCTTCGGATCGTTGCTCACTATGCGCAACCTTTCGACCACCGCCCCAAACTCCAATTGCGAGGGGTAAATATCAACTTTAACTCTTCGTTTGCCTCCTGCCTCAATCGTTCTATCTCCCTCAATATCAGCAGAAAAGCCCTTGTCTGAAATCTCTATCTTTCGTATTTCAATGGCTCTGTCGCCCTCGTTGCGCACCTCTATGGTTTTCGACAACTTCGCAACATTGCACTTTACGGCTCCAAATTTAATAAAATTTTCGGACATAGCAACCATTTGCACTCGATTATTTGCATTTTCTTCTCGAGAATCTATTGCGAGTCCGTTTAGAATAAACGGGTATTGCGCCTTCACGCCATCCACAACTAGCCATACCGAGTAGGATAGCGAGCCATAAATTTTGCTCTGTTCGGGCAATAGACAGACGAAATTTATCGAGGTCTCCTCGCCTGCGCCCAGCCTCTCTGGGAGGTAGAACTCCAGCTCCGAATAGGGATTTTCGATGGCAAGTGAGACCGCCTTGGTCGAGGAGTTGTAGATCTCGAAGGTCGACTGCTTGGCCTTGCCGTGTTCGATATATCCAAACGAGTGCGCATTTGCGCTCGCACGCATACCTCCGCACATATGTAGCGGAAAACGCTCCTCCAACGATTTGGTGCGAGGGGTTACCTTGCCGGTGATGAGTAGTGGCTCTTTCAACGCTCCCTCGGCCGTTACGATGGAGACCTTGCGAGCGAAGATGCCAGGGTAGTTCATCGGATCGAAGACTACCTTGACTGTCGATGTGCTGTCGGGCATAACGGGTTTGCGTGAGAATTCGGCCTTGGTGCAGCCGCACGAGGCGTGAGCCGAGACAATAACCACAGGCTTCGCCGATGTGTTGCGAAAGACGAAGGTATGCTCAACTTTGCCCCCGTCCTCTCTGATTGTGCCAAAGTCGTGAGAATTTTCTAAAAATTTTATTTGTGCGCCCAAAACACCATAAGTTAGTGTAAATAAGGCGGTAACGGCTATGAGTCTCAATTTTTTCATTGGTGCAAAGATAATTTTTTTAATTTTTTTTTGCAAAAGATTTGGTGGTTAAAATTATTTGCTCTATATTTGCACTCGCAATCGGGAAATAACGGTTGCAAGGTTCTAAAAAAAGCCTGAATAGCTCAGTCGGTTAGAGCACATGACTGTTAATCATGGGGTCCTAGGTTCAAGTCCTTGTTCAGGCGCTATAGTGCGAGGGTTGCAAAAGAGATTTTTCAACGAAGTGTCACGAGAGTGGCAAACGAGTAAAAGATACTGAAGTGGATAGCAGTAGACTTTGAAGATGAAAGGTTAGCAGTCCCGAGCCTTCCGGGAAGGGAGTTTAGCTCAGCTGGTTTAGAGCATCTGCCTTACAAGCAGAGGGTCGGCGGTTCGAATCCGTCAACTCCCACACTAATTCAAAAGTCCGTAAATCAAGCATTTAGCTTGAACGGACTTTTTTTTGTTTGTCCGTGAATTTTGCCCGATACCCGATAAAAAGTTTCCCATAGTTTAACTTAATGCCACTTTTTTGCCCAAAATGAAGTGCAAATAAAGTGAATAGTAAATTTATGGCAACTACAAGCGTTTATTTGGACAAAAGGAGAATGAAAGTAGATGGCACTTTCCCTCTCCGCATCAAAGTAACTTTGAATGGTAGGCAGGGCTTTATGATTAACCTGCCAATATCACTCACAGCCGACCAATGGAATAATGGTAAGGTTGTGCGACACACATCAAAAGATATCTACAACCGGCATATCCGAGAACAAGTACACAATGTCGAGAAAACTCTTCTCTCGATGCAGCAACAAAACATTCTCGGCAACTTCACACCTCCCGAGCTCAAAAAGATTGTCGAGAGGTTTGCCGGTATGGACTACGATCCTCAACGAAGAGCTGACCTCATAGAGTATTTTGACAAATTTATCAAACGCAAATCCAACCCATCTACACAGTGCATATACGAGCAGACTTTGCTCAACATTCGAGCGTTTGACAAACGAAAACTCTGCTTTGAAGATATAAATATAAATTGGTTGCGAGATTTTGAGGCTTATATGCTCAAAAAGGGGTTAAAGGTCAACACACTTTTCTTGCACTTTCGCAACATTCGAGCCGTGTTCAACTCCGCCATAGATGATGGTACCATAGAGCAGAACTTATATCCATTCCGCCGTTTCAAACTCAAACACGAGGCAACCGAGAAACGAGCCCTTACATTGGACCAGGTACGCACAATCCGAGATTACAAACTCGATGAGTGCGATGAGTACGGACAGCAGTACATAGATGTCTTTATGCTTATCTTTTACCTCATAGGCATAAACATTGGCGACTTACTACTGCTCAAACCTAACGACTACCAAGATGGCGTAATAAAGTATCGTAGGCGCAAGACAGGCAAACTCTACACGGTTAAGGTAGAGCCAGAGGCTGATGCATTGATTAGAAAGTATAGAGGTCGCAAATACCTCCTACGCTTTGTTGAGATACACGGAGATTACCACCTGTTCTCTTCGAGTATGAACCATTTCTTGAAAAAGTTTGGTCCAATAACAAAGGGGTACAATGGAACCAAAATACGACACCCTCTATTCCCAACGCTTACAACCTACGCAGCTCGCCACTCGTGGGCTACCATAGCATACAACGACCTCGAAATACCGAAGGACATTATCGCTCAGGCTCTCGGACACGGACAAGGAACGATTACCGATATCTACATCAAACCGCAACAATACAAAGTTGATAATGCCAACCGTATGTTGCTCGATGCGTTAGCCGGCAAGAGTTTCGATGACGACACGCCGTGGTAACACGACACAAAAAGGGCGTAATAAACAATCTCGTTTATACGCCCTTTGATTTTGTTAGATGCTTGCCAACTGACGACCAAATTCTCGTAGAGCATCAAGGATCTCTTTTTCTCTCTTTTCCGATGGTTTCTTTGTCCCGTAGATATACTTCGATAGCAGACTTTTGTGCATTCCTAAACTGCGAGCAAATTCGGAAACATTCAAGAACGGAAATTTGTTGAACGCCTCGGCCACTGCGTTTGGTGTTGGCTGTGCATTATCCGTGAGACTTGAAATGTGGATATCCTCGTCTATTTCAGCCCAACGCACTGCATCTCCGAACTTGTTGATTTGGTAGTGCTCACGCTGTGATGGTGTAGCTTCCTTCAAGGTGGGGAAGAACTCTAACGCCTTGCGGTACTCCTTCCCACTGTCGGTAACGACACATATATCGTTATCGCAAAACGAAATTCTAACAATCTTCTCCATAGTCATCTCTTTTTTACTCTTTATCGAAATAATCGTGCCACGCTTTGATTATCTCCTGCTCGTACATCTCAATAAGTTGTTTTGCTTGTCGCAACTCACGAGGTTTTAATCCTCGATTTATAACTACCTTACGAGTCGCAATCTCAATCTTTGCATCGTTGCCTCCATACTCTATATGGACGTGGATAGGAAGATGTTCATCAGAGTAGAAGAAAAATCGAAGTCCAAAAATTTCAAAAATTGTAGGCATTGTTGTATCTGTTTTATGTTTTTGTCTATGCAAATATAGGTCTAATTTTTTAGACCTGCAAATAATTCTATATTTATTTTCAAAAAAAAGTTCTTTTCCTAAAAAATAGTGTGTCCGTTGCGGTGTTTTCTACGGAGTTGGCGTTTTATCTGCTCCCTACGGTTGTGTTTCTTCTTCAAAACAACTTTGGAAAAATCGTCTGCGAAATAGATGTACTTGTACCAACCCAAATCAACCGCCCTTGCTATGTTTCGCCTGATGGCATAGGCGGAACAATGTTGCATAAAACCGAGATATGAGTTGAGCTGTGCAATAAAGTGTTCGGCATAGCCGGCTCGCTCCTCATCAGGAACGGCATTTGCTATACCTATATTATTAAAGGCATTGTGCACGATGCGATTTGAAATATAGATGCGTTCTCGTTTGATTACGGAGCCAATGAACGCCACACCTTTGGTATAATGTTGAATATAGAATTTTTTGGGGTGGAGCGTTACATTTATCTCGGCCAACCTTTCACGCAACTGCGGAACTATCGAAAGAAGTAACTGCTTGTCTTTCGACACGAGATAGGCGTCATCGACAAATCGACCATACTTGACTCCGGGCATACTCGCCACAAAGTGGTCTATCTCGTTCATATAGTAGTTAGCAGCCATCTGAGAGGAGAGATTGCCAATTGGTAGGCCAAACTTGTCGCCCGAATGGAATAGACTTTTGTTGGCATCTAATCCCTCCCACTCGTGCAGTTTGGATTTGCGGACACAATGATGTGTGGGGCAATCTTGTAGAATTACCCGAGTAAGCCACTTGATGATATCCTTGTCGGTACCATCATATTTGTCTTCGATAAGTCGGTCAAACATATCGCACAGTATATCCTTGGATAACGACATAAAGAAACCCTTGCAGTCAATCTTCATTACCCAGCAATCAATAGTGTAATTCTCGGACATCTCGGCGATATCTGCGTGTAGTTGTTTGATACCATACAAACACCCTTTGCCCACTCGATTGTTGAAGGTGTTCGTTATGAGTTCTTCTTCGATGATTGGAACAAGCCGTTTGGCTATTAGATGGTGGATAATTCTATCTCGGAAATCAGCAGCGAATATCTCTCGCTTACAAGGTTTGTTTATGATAAATGAGATAGAACGAGAAGTTGAATATGTCCGGGCATTTATATCTCGCCAAAGTTGGATAAGATTGCGTTCATAATCAACCTCAAACAATAACGCATTGGCGGTATTCCTCTTATTTTTCCTACAATCATAATACGCCTCAAAAACATCTTCTAAACTTATTAGCCCCTCTTGATGAAATTCGGACACCGCCCTAACAGTATTAGAATTATTCTTATTGTTGTTATTCATATTGCCATTTGCGTTGTAATACCAACTATTAGCGGAGTCAGCTGCCCATATCTTCGTCTTAACTATAAATGATAGTTGGCAGTCCTTTTTATCGTGGGCTCTCTCGACATAGTCCCCTATATCGACCCTCCCCGACATTTCTTTTTCTCTATCTCTTTAATGGTATAGTTCTTCCAGCCAGTTGCCTGATTGGCAATGTCGTCAATAAGTAAGAAGATGTTCGTGAGCGTATTTATTTTTAAGATATGTTTCTCTTCGCAGATCCGTAGAAATACTCGCAGTTCCTCAAAGTCTGACAAGTACTCCTCAATTGCCTCCACTCGTTTTTCGTCTTTCTCTTTATTCGCTTTAACAATCCACTTGAATAGCGAGTATGTTTTATTCAGGATATGCTCCCCGAGAGTGTATCGGTGGAGTTTTGGAAATTGAGCCATTGCATCATATATGGTCGATGTCAATTCGTAGGTCTTTTTATAAATCGGTAGTCGTTCAATCATACCCCAAAAATTTTTCGAAAAAAAGTCGGCTTCGCCGACAAAGGTAATCATTTTTCCAAGAAAAATGAAAAGACCTCGGTCATACAACCGAGGTCAAAAGGGAAAAGCAATCCTAATTAAAAAGCGGACACCGCCCTAACAGTATAAGAATCAGCATTAAGCTTAATGGTGCTATACATATAGCCACCTGCGTAGTAACACCAACTACTAGCGGCACTATACTGCGAAGACGACCAAATATAGGAACTCTCGGGGCGACAATTTCCTCCGCTCAACTTTGAAAGAGTTTGATTAAGGGCGTCAGTTCCGCCGATTTCCGTCTGCTCCATCAACTTTTTAAGAATGGCAAAACTTGGCAAAACCCAGTCGTGCAAACCGATATTTGTTCCGCTATTCTCGCCAAGAGCCAATGGGTCAAAGTTGTGGCAGAGGTAGGCAGCCGGATATATAGGTTTCTCAACTCCGTGGATATCGGTATATTTAGCACCTGCCAATCTTACCGTATTGTGCTTGGACTCTCGGTCAATCATAGCTCCCTTGTGAGTTGGATCCTTAATCATTTGGTCTTGGATATAAGCCTCGTAATCTCCGTTGTAGTGAGCATAAACAGTAGGATTGTCCACCTCATTAAACACGCTCTCTCGGAGTACTCCCCAATGCCAAACACCTTGTTTCTTATCCTCTGCACCTTTCTCTCGGTAATACTCCAAGAAACGCTTGTGATGGCAACCGGCATAACCACACAAATAACCATTTCTTCGCTGAACAGTCAAAGCTGGGTACTCCTCGCCAATAACATCAGCGACCAAAGTCGTCTGGTAGTCCATAGGAGTCACCTGTGTAATGGTTTCACCCTTCTTGGCTCCGCTAATGGCTACACTGCTGATGTGAGGGGTGTACCAATGCCAAGCAATAGAGATATCGTTGCCATCAACCGACACTACCCAATGAGCACCCAAAGAACTCGCATCGAGAGCTGCTTTGATTTGTGTTGCGATATCCGCAAGTGTTCCCGAGGAGTAGGTGATTGGTATTACCACATCGTTATATGTGAGGGTAAAACCTCCTCCTGATGTTGACACTCCGTGAACATAGACGATAAAGCCCTCTGCCCAGCGTGCAGATTGTGCTTTGGCAGCCATTACATACACTTTGCTACCATCGTTATCAAACACAACACCCACAGCGGTTACGCCCATAGCATTGAGCATAGTAGTCGTTTCACTGGCTGTTGCCGGGAGTGATGCGTGGTCGATAAAGCGAACACCGTGCGTAGCATCATAAACCACGACATCACCGAACTTGGCAAAAATCTTCTCTACGAACACTCCGTAGCCTTCAATCTTACACTCGCCTGTGCTTTCGATAAGAGATATTGTACTCGCTTTGAGAGCCTTTCTACGGCTCGCATCTGCTGTGTATTCCTCGTTTGTTGTGTATTTGTTAATGCTCTGCATAATGCTCAATGTTTAGTCGTTCAACCTCCTGTTCTTTGGCAAGTTGCTCTCTCAACTCCACCACCTCTCCTTGGAGAGTGTTGATGCGTTCTACCGCCTCGATGCGTTTCGCCCTTACCTCTTCGGGTATCTCTCGTTGGCGTTCTATCTGTGCAATGAGTTGCCAATCGGTGCTATCAAGGTAGGCTTGGCACTCCAAAATTTCTCGCTCCTTTTGGTTAATAATCTCTTGTGTCATATCTCCTATAATTTAAGATTTCCAATCTGATACGGCATTGTCGCCAAACGCTGTGTATCGTACTTTGTTTGTTTTGTCAATGTAGGTCTGTCCTACAAAGTCAGGTGCCTCCGAAGGTGCGCCCTCGCCAACCAAAACGAGATTTGTCGGTCCGAAGATGTTGAAGGCTCCACGCACATTTACATCTTCGAGGTCTGCAAGTGGGAGCAACTTGGCAATAAATTTGGCAATTGCTCTCAATCGGGCATTGTCGGCCGCCACTGCCTCCGAAGTAATATCTTCGGTATCGGGCAACTCCTCGTATGCTAACTCTGCCTCGTCTGCACTTGATTGTGCAGCACTCTTTGCACTATTCGCAATCGTAGCAGAGTTGCTTGCACTTTGAGCCGAAGTTGCCGCACTTGATGCCGCAGTTTCCGCCCTTTGTGCGTGGTTTGCCAATTCTCCGAGTACAGCGTTGATTTGTCCGGGAGTGGCATACATAACCGTTCCCGACTCGCTATCCCATATCAGTATTTTATCATTGCTCTTGACTTTGGCGATACGCTCAAAATCATCTGCAAAAACTTTCTTTGATTGCTCGCTCATAACTACTCCATTAGTTCAATGTAACCGACTTTGTTAATCTTGGTGTGAGGATTTGCACTCACCACATCGTAACGGACAATCTTGCCTTTACGCTTAAATAGGCATTTCTTTGGCTTACGATATGCTACTATGGTCAAACTATCGACAACCTTAATATCGACATCTACGGTGTCCTCTTTTACTACTCCGTCAAGTGTAACCCACTCATCAGTAAAATGGAATGCTCGCTCAAAAATTATAGGTTTTGATGGTGTGGTAATACTGTCTATCTTTATGGGTTCCTCGATTATGGGTGCGGTTACTTCAATTTTTGTTTCCGTGCTAATGTGAGCCATACTTTCGAGGTCTGACACCTTCAACCGTAGATTTTTGATTTCTCGTTCATACTGCGGCATAAGATTTTCCAACTCCGCTTTACGCAGAGATAGGGCGTTGATAGATGCTACCAACTGCCCGTTCTCTGCGGTGTAATACTCGACATCAGCCAACAGCGATGTTTGATTACTCTCCAAGCGGTCAATTTCCTCTCGTTTCTCGCTGTTTTGATGCGAGAGTATAGCGATGATACCGATTGAGATTACAAGGGCTACAATGAGCCAAAACTGCACCGATTTGAGCAGTCGTAAAATTAGTGTTTTCATTTGTTTTGATGTTTTTGGTTATACAATTCTATACATTTCTTTATGGACTCGAAGTACCATTCTGCAATTTGCTCTCTGCCCTCCTCGCTCATCAGGATACGACAATCTGGCTCATAATCGAAGAAGTAACTCTCTATGAGTACAGCAGGGCACAATGTTTTGCGGAGCATATAAAAAGCCTCTTCCTTGTCGTGGTCGCCATCGCTCATATCGCAACGCTTTCGAGCACCTGGGCAATGCTCCAAAGATTGCTCATAGAAAATCTCCGCATACTCATCAGACTCCGTTACACCCTTGCTCGTGTAAACCTCTATACCCGAGGCATTGTGGTTTTTGCTTGCGTTGGAGTGTACGGAGAGGAGCAAACAATTATTTCTACCGTACTTATGACACAATGCGTTCACTCTGTTGGCTCTCGTAGCAAGTGGTACATCAAACTCCTCGGGAGTGATAATGTGGTACGGAATGCCCTCTCGGTCAAGTTTAAGAGCCACTCTGCGCACCGTATCTCTGTTACACTCATATTCGAGGAGTTGTGTGCCATCGTTCCACACAGGACTGCACTTGCCCGGAGTGTTATTGCCGTGTCCGCCGTTTAGTAATATACGCAACATAACTACTCCTTAGCTTTTCGTGACTCAATGATTGCCTTTGTCAATGCCTCGACCAACTCGTCTTTGTTTACCATATTAGCCGCAATTTCTCCAACACGAGCAAACTCCGTCCTCGTCTTTTGGTCAGCCTTCTCCTTGACGCTGATAAACTCGACTACGAGTAAGAATATACCAAGAATGCAAGTAACAATCGGCACTCCTGCAAGTGTTGAGAGGTGGAATAGTTCCATAAAGTGGCAGAAATGCATCAGCAAATCCACACCTGCTGCGATAAGCATTCCACCTTCATAGGTTATAAACTTGGTAAGGGTGCGTTTTAGCCCCCAGCTACTCCTAAACTCGCCTCTCTGTCTCGCCTTTTGCAGACCGCTCACAAGGTCGATAATCATTGCGCCCAAAACGATTAGGCACGCAATCACGACAATAGAAATCATATTGCCCGTATCCATAAATAGTTCGTTCATAGTGTGTATAATTTTAGGGTTTATTTTCCAATTGCAAGAAATCTATGTTTCTTCTTGGCCGGAATACTCTTGTTACTGACAAATTTCCAATATCTCACGCAACTATCGAGGTATTCCATACCGATTTTGTAAGCGTCATTTGATACTGCGGAGATTGTTCGAGCCTCCACAGGCGTACTATCTTGGCCATATTTGGTAACTACACCGTAGGGGGAAACATTTACATCGTGATTTCGCACAAATCGAGCGTAAGCAAGGTAAGCAAGAGCCATACGAACACCATCTACTCGACACAATTGTCCCGATGCATCGGTATAATAGCCACCATTGAGCAATGTGTGCTCCTCGGTAGGTAAATCGCCCTCCATTCCCGACATAATAGAGTTGCCTTGTTCATCGCACACTTGGGTATCTCCATCTTCTGATGTAATCTTTCCCAAGTTGGCGAATTTTCGGCATAGTTCTGCACCGATTACGGGCTCGATATCGAGAGATGTTGCCTCTCGAATATAGACATTGACCTTTTCATCGTCTATATTTTGTGCTATCGAGCGGATTTTACGAATGAAATCTACATCTATTATCATTGCTCTGTATTGTTTAGTAGTTCGTGTAATTTGTCATCGCTAATGCCATAAATGACACGCAGGATAGATGCTTTTCTCTTATATTCGAGAGTATCATTAAAGACTATTTCCAAAACTTTGTCGGTATTTGAGCCCAAACGCTCGGCAAGCGTGGCATTTACCTCATAAATTTTTGGCAATATAAGATAGTCGTTCTCTGCAATTACTGCCTTATTATGCCACAAATCAAAAATCTTCTTGAACTGTTCCGATATAGCCTTTCGTTCGTCCTCGGTGATTGTATTGTAGAAGTGATATGCGTTCTGCATCAAGTCTGCACCAAAACCTGCTCCAACATCTTCGGCTCGGAGAATAGGCGGTTGCAAGAATGCACCACCAATAGTCTGCGGAGTTTTGTCTTCCGTCTCCGTAAATTCCTTATCGTAGTTCTTACCTTGGAATGGAATGAATTCTGGTGCTTTCTCTTGATTTTCTACCTGAACATACATTATCTGCCCGGCATTCACATCACCTTGGAACTTCTCCAACTCGGCTTTGGTCTCCGCTTCTTGGTCTTCGCTGTTGTTGGTATTATCGTAATCGACAAGTATACCAGCAGGGAGGAAGTTGTGTCGCACATTACGATATGATATGTTGGACAAACCCTCCTCCACGCTCATATCTGTAACCACAGCCTCATATATCGGGGTGGGATATACTTTGTCGCCACTCCTCGAATAGTAGAGTATCTGTCCCTTATAACCATTCCAACCACCTGCTGCATCTACCTCCTTTTGTATCTGCTCAGGGTTAGGGTTGAAAAAGCCGAATGTTTCTATATCTTTTGCATTGAATTTTCTTAATCGGGAATACCTCTTGCCCCAATCGGGGTGCATCTTCAACTTGTCAAATTTGAAGTTCTCATCGAGATTTTCAAATCGCAACCACTCAAAAGGTATATGATGCACGCTCGTAATCTCATACAAAGCGTTATAGTTTATATGTAAGGCAAAACCTCCATAGTGAGCAAGGTCATCTGCAACGAGCTGTAACAAAGCCGAAACGGTCTGCATTTTGGAATTGACAATACAGTCGTTAAATGCAGGACAATTAAAGCCACGACCAGCAATAAACTTTTGGTATATATTGACACACTTGTTACCAGTGCGTGACGCCGACACAATCTCCGCTAAACGCTGGGGATAGTCGTTCTGCTCTCCATAAGTCTGAATACCATAACTCTGATTGTTTGCAGACTCTATTCGTTGTTCCGTATTTAGTATGCTTGCTTTCATATCGTATTAAAAAATAACTGCGTGGTTACCTATCAGATAGCCACGCAGTACTGGATTGAATTACTCTCGTGACCCCTCGCCATCGGTAGGCTTGATGTCATCGCTTTTACCAGAGTCCCCCTCGGCAAAGCCTTGCTCTACCTCGAAATCCTCCAACGCTTTTTCTGCTGCTGCCAACACCTCTTCGGCAGTTGCTACACGCTCCTCTGCTTTGGCGATTTTGTTTGCATCGGTGCCTTTCTGCACCTTGCTCAAATTCTTCTTCGCAGTGGTGAGTGCTGATTTTGCCTTTGATACGGCTTTCTCCAATGCCTCACGCACCTCATTCTCCTCGCCATCGGTAGGCTTTTCATCTTGCCCTGCGATGTACTCCGCAACCAACTGCTCGTAGTTCTCGGGGTACTTGGCAAACTTCTTGATGCACTTTGGATTGGTAGCGAGGTGGTACAATGCCAACTCGTCTGTAAGATTGTGATGTGATGCCAATTTTGCGTTATCGCCACACTCTACATCGATAAGCAAAGCACCTGTTTTGAGTTCAAATTGTCGTGTTCCCATACTCTCTAATTTGTTAATGTCTGTTCTTGTCAAGAGGATAAAAGCATCGAGCCAACAATCATTACAACCTTTGTTGAGTTTGCGATGTGTCGTTGCCACATAGATGCTCTCTATCTCTTGCCGAAACGACTCCTCCGTTTGTATCCGGGCTTTCACCTCCGAGTACTTTAAGGAGGAGTATCGTTCACGGAAAGTTTTTAACACTCCCATAGGTTACGCCTTTGAAAGTGCCTTAAACGCCTCCTCGGTAGCCTCTGCGGTACCTGCGTAGAAGGACAACGGCAACTCACTCTCTCGTGCATTGTCCTCTGACTGCAACGAGAATGAATAGTGAACACCGTCTGCATCGGTCGTAGGCGATTGCAGGTCTGCCATACGCAAACCATTCTCGTAGCCATAAACCTCAAAACGAGTCTCCTCGCTATTGTTGTCCTTATTCTCCACAACTGCCACAACTCGGCTATGAGCGAGATTGTTGATTTCGTCCTTAACCTCCTGAGTCTTCAAGAGAGCCTTACCTGCAACCTTATGAACGAAAGTGTTGCGATAAGTACCTTTGTTAAGGGTGCAGTCTGCCTCCAATGAGTTATCAATGAACTCCCACAGCAAACCCGTTACCTCGGCACTTTTAAGAGTAATACCCTCCAAAATGCCAGCAACAGGTTTCTCCGTTCTGTCGATGTCATCAAAGTTGATAAGCACCATACGAGGACGCAAACCTGCTACGCTGTTTGCACAAGCGGCAAGTGCGAGGTTCTTTGTAATCTTGCTACAATTTGTCATAGTTGTTTGTGTTTAATCGTTAGACTTTGCAGTTTAGGCAGGGTGTTACCCCTGCCGTCCCTGCTACGAAAGAGTTACTGGGCATACACGAAACGAGTATCGTTGAGCAACTTTGCGTCAATCTCACCAGCCGCCAACATATAGTTGTGGCGTTTAGTCTTGTCGTACCATACATCTACATTCTCCAACTCCTCCTCGGTAGGAAGACCTACGCCGAGGTTAGCCTGCTCGATGAGTACAGCACGGTGAGGTTTGTAGAAGGTTGCGCCCTTGTCCTGATACGACTGTATCATCTCGTCCCAGATAGGCATAGGGATTACATCTACACCCTGGAACTTCAACGCAGACAGACCATCTACGGTGTTCTTGTATGTGCTCTCCAAGTTCTTGCCCTGCAAATACTTGGTGTAGCCATCAGCAACCGACTGTGTCACGAGGAAACGCATCTTACCCGATGAACGCATTGCGATAGGGGCCGCAAAATACATCTTTTCGAGGATTGAATATGCATCTTCTCCCGAAAGCTCCATCTGTGCATTCTTTGAGGTTTTGTCGTTCTGTGCAATGGTCACCAACAACTCGCCCTTTGAGGTTACCGCTACCTGCAACTGCTTGAAGTAGCCATCAAGCAAGTCAAAGTACTCGATATCCACACCGTTGGTAATCAGACCGCCATCTGCCACATTAGCAGCATCGACATCGCCAAACCAAAGAATACGGATAAAGAACTTCTTGACTGCCTTTGAGAGTACCTCGACAACAATAGCCATATAGTCAGTGTTTTCGAGGTTGTGAATGTTGGTACCGGTGTTGCGACAGTACAATGCAGCTGTCTGGTCAAGGTCTTTTGCACACTCCTTGATGAATACCTCCCAAGGTACTGGGTTCCAAGTAACCTTGCGAGTACCAATCTGGAAGTCGTGAGGTACGGGGTCACAACCCTGACCTTTCTTACCTACCAAACCGCCCTCGGTGATGAAACCAATCTCCTTGTTGGCACGAATGCCGGTGAAGATGTTGTGAATAGCGCCCAACTCGGGAGCCTCCAACAATGCATCAAACACCAGAGTGTTGATGTCTCGGATCTCCTCTACGCCGAACGAAAACTTTGATAAATCCAACTTTGCCATAGTCTACTACTTTTTACGGTTCAACTTCTCTTTGATTGCGGCTCTACGCTCCTCCGCAGTCATACTTTTGGCGTTCTTCTGCGTAGCACCACCTACACGAGTACCGGGAACATAGTCGCTCTTGATACTCTTCTTTGCCTCGTTGAGCAGATTTGTTGCCTCTGCCAACTTTGCACGGAGCTGTTCGTTCTCTGCTCGCAACTCCTCCTCGGTTTTGTTATCCTCGGTTGCAGGGTCACTCTGTGGCTCCTCAATCTCGGTGATAACACCATCGGCAATGGTTACTTTGCGACCATCAGGCAACTCGAATGTGCCATCAGGTGTAGCAGCCATACCAACCTCCAACTTGTCGTCCTCCGCCTCTGTCGAGAACAACACCTCGCCGTCCTCGCCTACGAACTCGTAGTTAAGGGCAGTGCCGAGAAATTTCTGCACCTCGTTCACGAAGTTC
>JADBON010000241.1:0-2716 GCA_015656305.1 Alistipes sp. | reverse complement strand
GAAATAATTGTTAACTTTGTGCGATTATCGTTAACTGAAATTTAGAGATGGGATATCTTAAAATTATATTCTACGGCATCCTTGCCTTTATTGAGCGACACCCAATATTTTGTCTTTTGATGGTAGCGTTGGCAGTGTTTGCTCCCTTCGTATTTAAGTGGGTAGGTTGGATACTTCTCGGCATCCTCGCCCTCGCCATTATCGGTATTGCTGTTGCAGCGTTTCGCTTTAAGAAGATGCAGCGAGAGATGCAGGAGCAGATGCGTCAGGCGGGCGGTGGCTTCGCGGGCGGCAACCCATTCGGAAATATGGGAGGTAACGCCGGCGCTGGCAACCCATTCGGAAATATGGGTGCAGCAACGGGAGGTATGACACTCGAGGAGTTCGTAAGGCGTATGCAGGCCGAGGCCGATGCACGTCAGCAGCAGGGCGGCACACAGCAGCCAAAGCGCGAGACAAAGAAGAGCGATGTGGACTCTACGGACTACGTAGACTTCGAGGAGGTTAAGTAAACTACGGTCGCGGGAATTTTCGCACCAAGCATATAATTATTGAAGATGATAAAGTTTTTTGAGAATGTAGGACGCTACTTTATGCTTCTTGGCAAGGTGTTCTCACGCCCCGAGAAGATGCGTATCTACAGAAGCAGAATATGGTTTGAGATTGACGCCCTCGGCTTCAACTCAATCTCCCTTACGGCGATTATCTCGGCATTTATCGGTGCTGTTGTGGCACTCCAGATGGCCATCACACTCGAGTCGCCATTCATTCCTCAGTTTATGATTGGCTACTCCACACGTGAGGTTATGGTGTTGGAGTTCTCATCTACGGTTGTGGCACTTATCCTTGCGGGTAAGGTTGGCTCGAACATCGCCTCGGAGATTGGCACAATGCGTATCACCGAGCAGATTGACGCTCTGGAGATTATGGGCGTTAACTCGGCATCGTACCTCATTCTTCCAAAGATTGTGGCTACGGTAATCTTCTTCCCACTCCTTACCCTCTTCTCAATCTTTGTGGGTATTGTGGGTGGTTACGCCATCGCCTCGCTTACGGGTATGATGCTTCCTGGTGACTACATCGAGGGTTTGTTCTACTGCTTTGAGCCATTCTCGATAACCTATGCTTTGGTAAAGGGTGCGGTATTTGCATTTATCATCACCTCTATCTCGGCCTACTGTGGCTACTACGCCAAGGGTAACTCGCTGGAGGTAGGTCGCGCCTCTACACGTGCCGTAGTATCGAGCTCGATTGCTATTATGATTTTTGACCTTATCCTAACACAGATTATGCGCGTATGATACGAGCTGACCATATATCAAAGACCTTCGACGGCCGCACCGTCCTCAACGACATCTGCGTAGAGTTCGAGACAGGCAAAACAAACCTTATCATAGGCCGTAGTGGCTCGGGAAAGACCGTGCTACTAAAGTCGCTTGTGGGACTCCACGATGTGGATATGGGTAAGATATACTTCGACGATGTCTGCTACACCGACCTCGACTTCCGCCAACGTAAGGATATTCGCAAGGATATAGGTATGATTTTCCAGGGCGGAGCGTTGCTCGACTCGTCGACCGTTCGTGAGAACGTACGCCTGCCGCTCGACCTCTTTACCGAAATGACCGAGGGCGAGAAGCGCGATAGAGTGGACTTCTGCTTGGAGCGTGTGAGATTGGTGGGTGCCGACCACCTATACCCATCGGAGCTTAGTGGTGGTATGGTTAAGCGTGTGGCCATAGCGCGCGCCATAGTGCTAAACCCTCGCTATCTCTTCTGTGATGAGCCTAACTCGGGCCTCGACCCACAGACCTCGGTGGTGATTGATAACCTTATTCACGATATCACCAAGGAGTTTAACATCACCACAATCATCAACACCCACGATATGAACTCGGTGATGGAGATTGGCGAGAAGATTGTATATATCCACGAAGGTCATAAGTGGTGGGAGGGCTCGAAAGATGACATTCTACTCTCGGATAACCCCGAGCTTAACGACTTTGTCTTCGCCTCGGCGATGGCAAAACGTGCAAAAAGTGTTGCTAAATAGCCCAACAACGCAACGATTTATATTAAAATAGTTGTAATTTCTCTTGTATAAGTGACTAAAATAGTTTAATTTTGTAGTCATTAAGTATCCATTATAGGAATTATCTATTAATTAAAAAATAAAAAAGCTATGATTAAGATTGGTATTAATGGTTTTGGTCGTATCGGCCGTATGGTATTCCGTGCAGCTTGCGCACAGGCTGACAAGTATCAGGTTGTAGGTATCAACGACCTTTGCCCAGTAGACTACTTGGCATATATGCTTAAGTATGATACTATGCACGGCAAGTTCGACGGTACTGTAGACTACTGCGAGGAGAAGAACCTCCTTATCGTAAACGGTAACGAGATTCGCGTAACAGCAGAGAAGGATCCAGCACAGTTGAAGTGGAACGAGGTTGAGGCAGAGTACGTAGTAGAGTCTACAGGTTTGTTCCTCACAGCAGAGAAGGCTCAGGCTCACATCGCTGCAGGTGCAAAGTATGTAGTTATGTCAGCTCCATCAAAGGACGACACTCCTATGTTCGTATGTGGTGTTAACACATCAGAGTACGCAGGTCAGCAGATCGTATCTAACGCATCTTGTACTACAAACTGCTTGGCTCCAATCGCTAAGGTTTTGAACGACAACTTCGGTCTTGTAAATGGTCTTATGACTACTGTT
>JADBON010000027.1:0-9947 GCA_015656305.1 Alistipes sp. | reverse complement strand
TCGTAGGCGTGCCACGTCGTAGCGATAGGCTCTCCGCCTATGATTTTAGCCCTTACGCCCGTCTCCTCCTCTACTTCGCGCAGCGCAGCATCGTAGCTACTCTCGCCCTCCTCGATATGTCCCTTTGGGAGGTCCCAGCGACCACGAAGCTCAATCATCAGCACCTCTCCCTGATGGTTCTTTACCACACCTCCTGCGGCTCTTATCATCTTGAACTCGCTGGCTAATAGCGAAAAAGTCTGCTCCGTATCGGGGGTAATTATGGCTATAAATTTGTCGGTCTCGACTTTTTTTAGTAATTTCGCTCGCGAAATGTATAGCGAGGCATCTACCTCTATGGCTACGTAGTGCGGTGCAGGGATAGTTGTTGTGATAACTACCTCTGTGCCACCGAAATATATAGAGCGTTGCTGCATATGCGTTAATCGTTTCAACCACAAAGATACACATTAAAAGGAACAAACTAAACAACAATACAATATTTATGAAAAAAATTCTCTTTCTTATGACATTTGCAACAATGCTCACTATGGGTGGTTGCGTGAAGGAGGGTGGTGATGCACCAAAGCCTCTTCAGATTGATAATGCCCTCACGGCCGAGGAGAAGGCCGAGGGTAAGTTTACGCCAGAGATTATGTGGAAGATGAGCCGTATCGGCGCACAGACACTCTCTCCAGATGGCTCGCAGCTCCTCTACACCGTTACGCAGTACAACCTTGCGGAGAACCGTGGCGTAACATTCTTGTGGTTGCGCGATATGGCAACAGGCGTTGAGCACGCTTTGACAGACAATACCTCTACAAACACTGCTCCACAGTGGCTCGACAATCAGACTATCGCATTTATGTCTAACCGCTCGGGTGCTATGCAGGCTTGGTCGATGGGTGTCGATGGCTCGAATCTTACACAGGTGACTGATATCGAGGGTGGTATCGAGGGCTTCGGCATTGCTGGTGACCACGCATTCTACGTTCAGCGCGTGAAGGTTGCTCCATTGAAGGGCTCGGATAAGTATGGCGATATGGATAAGTCTAAGGTACGTGTTTACGACGACCTTATGGTACGCCACTGGGACTATTGGGATGATGGCTCATACCTCCATATCTTTGCTGCTGACTACGCTAACGGTAAGATTGTAAATGGCAAGGATATCATCGGCGCTGATAAGGCTTACGATGCTCCTCTTGCTCCATACTTCGACACTGCGGAGATTCGCCTCTCGCCAGATGGCTCACAGCTTGCATACACTTGTAAGCCACTTACAGGCGTTGATTATGCCCTCTCTACAGATTCGGATATCTTCCTCTACGACTTCGCTACGGAGGCAACACGTAACCTCTCGAAGGAGGCTGCTGCAACAGGCGTAGATAAGTTCGTGGGTTATGATAAGTACCCAGTGTTCTCGCCTAACGGTAAGAAGATTGCATTCCGCTCGCAGCGTCGCCCAGGTAACGAGGCTGACCAGCAGCGTTTGTGGGTTTATGACCTTGAGACTAACGAGTGTACATACATCACACGTGGTCAGGATTACTGCGTAACAGAGGTTGCGTGGGATGGCGACGAGGCTATCTACTTCGTACTCCCTTGGCGCGGTACTCACCAGGTGGCTCATATCGACCTTGCAGGTAATATGAAGCATATCACAAAGGGTAATCACGATATCAATAACTTCACATTCGCAGGTGGTAAGATTGTTGCCAATATGAATACTATCTCGAAGGCTGTCGAGCTTTACGATGTTAACCTTGAGAGCGGTGAGTTGACACAGCTTACAGATGTAAACCGTGAGATTTACGACAATATTAAGTTTGGTGAGGTTCAGGAGCGCTGGATTACTACTACCGATGGTAAGAAGATGCTCACTTGGGTTATCCTCCCTCCAAACTTCGATCCTACGAAGAAGTATCCTACACTCCTCTACTGCCAGGGTGGCCCACAGAGCACCGTATCGCAGTTCTGGAGCTATCGCTGGAACTTCCAGCTTATGGCTGCTGAGGGCTACGTTGTTGTAGCGCCTAACCGCCGTGGCTGTCCTTCATTTGGTCAGGAGTGGACCGACCAGATTTCTGGTGACTACTCTGGTCAGAATATCAAGGACTACCTCGCAGCTATCGACGAGGTGTCGAAGGAGCCTTGGGTAGATGTTGACCATCGTGGTTGCGTAGGTGCTTCATATGGTGGCTACTCTACATACTACCTTGCAGGTGTTCACGAGAACCGCTTTAAGGCATTTATCGCACACTGCGGTATCTTCAACTTCGAGTCTATGTATGGCCACACCGAGGAGCTCTTCTTCGTTACTAACGACTATGGTGGTGCATACTGGGAGAGCGATAACGCTACTGCAATGCGTTCATACGCTAACTCGCCACATAAGAAGGTTGCTAACTGGAACGCACCTATTATGATTATTACAGGAGAGAAGGACTACCGTATCCCTTATAGCCAGTCACTCGAGGCCTTCACCGCAGCACGTGTTCAGGGCCTTGACGCACGCTTGGTATCTTTCGAGAACGAGGCACATCAGGTATTCCAGCCACAGAACTCTGTAGTTTGGAATCGTGAGTTCTTCGATTGGCTCAACACTTACCTCAAATAATTGGGTGTACGCGGGTGTTAGCACCTTGTAATTACGGAGGCGGCAACGGAGATTCCTGTTGTCGCCTCTTCGTTTCTGAATGTTACCTCGATACTTCTCGATGCGCTTTAATACGTTAATAGTTTGTTGTTTACGAAAAAAATAGTAACTTTGCGCTTCGAGGTATTGAGAATTTAATTGAATACAATAATCTAAAACATTAATTCTATGAAAATCAAAAACTTACTATTGGCGCTTCTCGCATTGCCACTCTTTTTTGTGGCTTGTGATAACGACAACCCACAGGTGGATGAGATTTTGGAGCCAACTGTTGCAGTTACTGCAGGTGAGGCTACCGAGAACTCTCTTACCTTTACAGTAGCCTCTACCGATGCAGAGAAGGTGGCATACCTCGTAGTTGAGGGTGCGGAGGTTCCTACAGCTTCGGAGGTGTTGGCAAATGGTACCTCTATCGAGGTGAATAAGAGTGTTGCTCTTACGGCTACTGACCTTAAGGCAGAGACAGAGTACACTATCGTTGCTGCGGCTCAGAACACAAAGGCTGTGGTGAAGGCTACTGCTTCAATGACCACTGCAAAGGGTGGTGAGACTCCTGGTCCAGATCCAAAGCCAGAGCCTGATACAGAGGAGTTTGTAGCTAAGTATATCGTTACAGACTATGCAAACGAGGAGGGTATGCATATCTACGTCTTCGAGCTCGGTGATATGGATTGGGGTAGCAACGGCTGGGGCCTTGATGGTGGTACTTACTACTCTTTCGCTATCATCTCTTCGGCAAAGGGTAATGGTGTGCTTCCAAATGGAACATACTCACTCTCAGACTCTTACTCTGCAAACACCATCGTTGCAGATTATGCATACCGCTATCAGATGGAGAATGGCGCTCCTGTTAACGGCTTCGAGGTATACAAGGATGCAAACGTAGTAATTACAAATGGTAAGATTGAGGCAAACATCGAGCTTGAGCGCGATGGCTCTATCCATAAGGTGGTGTTTGAGGGTGATCTTTCAGTTGACGATGGCGGCAGCCAGCAGCCTTCGGAGTTTGAGGCTACACACACTGCTGATAAGTGGTTGTGGGGTGGCTCTTCTAACTGGGGTAACAAGTATCAGGTTGTTGGTGAGAACTTCTCTGTAGATGTACACTTCCAGCCTAAGAACGCAACCGAGGATGCTATCGTTGCGGGTGAGTACACTTGGACTACTACAACTATGTGGGGTTACAACGACTTCGAGGAGTTCACAACACGTACTTTCACTGTTGACGGCGCTTCTGTGGCTGTTGATGCTGGTATGGCAGTAGTTAGCAACCAGGGCGAGGAGTACCACATCGAGATGACCTTGGAGGGCCGTGATGGCTTTGTGTATATGATTGAGTACAACGGTAAGCTCAACGACAAGGGTGATGTTGGCGGCGAGGGTAATGCTCTGGTAATCAATACTCTTGGCGAGGGTACTTACAACTCATCATACTACTTCTATGCCTTTAAGGCTGCAGGTGAGAACTTCTCATTCGACCTCTTGGTCAACGAGTACCAGGCTAAGAATAATCAGATTCTTGCTGGCAGCTACACATATGCCCCTGGCAAGAGCTACGCTGGCAACAAGAACTACTTCTTTGTGGATAGCTTTAAGCTCGACGGCGTGACATACAAGGCTTCTGAGGCATCTACAATGGTTGTTGAGGGTGATGGCACAAACGTCTCTATTCGTATGAACCTCGTTATGCAGTCAGGCGATATGTTTGTTGTAACATTTAATGGCGTGGTTGGTGGCTCAGCAAATGAGGGTGGCTCTACAGAGCTTACAAAGCTTGCTACACCATCTGTTTCAGGCCTCGTATCGGGCAATGCTGCAACTGTTAGCTGGAATGAGATTGCTGGAGCAAAGGACTACACCGTGACATTGAATGGCACAGATGTTCAGACTGTGTCAACAGCATATATCGTTTACGAGAATCTTGCTTGGGAGACAACATACAGCGTATCTGTTGTTGCTAACCCTGCTGACTCATCTGTAAATAGCGCTTCTGACGCTGGTACTGCAACATTCACTACCGAGGCTAACCCTAACGGTGGCGATGAGGGTGGTAGCGATGAACCTACATCGGAGACTACTTTGAAGTTTGTAAAGGACCTTACAAGCGTATATGGTTCGGGCTATGAGAGCTACTGCTACTATGAGCTTACATCGGGCAATGATGTTATCGGCTTCTGGATTTTCAACAACAAGAGCGATAAGTCATCTCTCTACGATGGTACATATACTAATGGTACAAGCCTTAACCACGTGGCTTACAACACATCATCAGGTGTATTCATCGAGGATGTAACTATTGACGGTCAGTACATCAGCCGTACAAACAACGGTGGCTCACAGACATCAAGCACTATCGTTGTGGCAGAGCAGGGTGGCAATGTAACCATCAACCTCGACTATGTTGATGAGTACGCTACTTCACACAGCCGTACATACACTTTCAGTGGCACTATTGCTAAGTAATCTGTAAGTATTATTGACTTGAGGTTGGCTATGAATGTAGCCAACCTCTTTTTTTGCGTATATGTGCATATGACATAAATATGCTAATATTTTGCATATATGAGCATTTAAATTTGGAGTGGATAATATTTTTATTATCTTTGTGCTCGCTAAAAATGCTATTAGTTGCTGATTAATAGCAATATAGCACTTCTGTTGGCGAAAAAGAGAACAACGAATATAACTTATATACACAAACAATTTTATGAAAAACACTATCAAAGTTTTAATGTGTGCAATCCTCGCTTTTGCATTTGTGGGTTGTACAGAGGGCGGTGGCGATGATAATAAGAATCGTCTTGCTACACCTAATTTCTCGCTCCGAGCTGATGGCAATGAGATTACAGTATCGTGGGAGGAGGTAGATGGCGCTGCTTACTACGAGGTAGCTCTTGACCCAGGCTCTATTGCAAAGACTGATAAGACCATTCACAAATTCTCGGATCTTCAGTACAACACTGAGTATAAGGTATCTGTACGCGCTATTGCTACAGATGCTGCAAACAACTCAAATGTTGATGTAAAGAAGGTTACTACTGCTGAGCGCATCGTACCACAGTATCGTGAGTTCTATCCTGAGCTTGGTGCTGCGCCAACAGCAATCTCAAACAATGGCCGTTGGGTTGTTGGTGGTAATGACCGTTGCGGTTATGTTCTCGACCTCTCTACTGATAAGATGGTAGAGTTCTCTGACGCAGAGTTCTACGATGTTGCAGACGATGGTACAGCCGTAGGTTCTGACCACTCGGAGAATATGGATGGTGATGCTGCTATCCTTGTTGGCGATAAGATGGTTAAGATCGACCTTTCAGAGCTTGCTTCAAACTATGGTATGAGCTGCGCAACAGGTATCACTCCTGATGGTGAGTATGTTGTAGGTTGGTACTGGGAGTATGACGAGAGCAGCTACTACTCACAGCAGTATGGTATGGTTATTCCTTTCTGCTACGATGTTATTAAGAATAAGGTTACTGTTCCAGAGGTTGGTGACCGTCTTTATAACGATGTTGCTGCAACAGCTATCAAGGCTGTGGCTCCAGATCGTACATTGCTTGGTTATGAGCAGACATCCAACGCTTTGTTGTCTATGGTATGGGCTGATGAGTACACTCCATTTGAGTACGTACACTTTGAGTATGATTCAGCGTATAACCCAGTATATGGTCTTGGCGATACTCAGAATCTCTTCTCACAGACAGGTCGTTATATCTATGGTAAGGCGGTAGATTATACCAGCCTTCAGGAGGTTGCTGCTGCTTATGACCGTGAGACACAGTCTCTTATGACTTTCACAGGTGGCTCTGTTACAGCTATGAGCGACAATGGTGTAGCATTCATTAACGATGTTCCTTACTACCTCGGTACTACATCTTATGTTGTTGATGTTACTAAGGGTGAGCCTTACGAGTGGATTGAGTTTGAGGAGTGGGTATTCGATGAGCACGATGTTGATATCGCATCATTCGAGCCAACAACTGATACAGATGATACAGATGGCCTCTTGTTGGAGGGTGTAATCACCGTTGCAGTATCGGAGAATAACCGCGTAATCGTAGGTATGACTAATACAAATATGGGTTGGTTGACCTATGTAGTAGACCTCGATGGCGCTCCAGTAAGCGAGTAATCTCGGAGTTATAAAAATAGCGATAGTGAAACCCACTATCGCTATTTTTTTTGTACCTATATCACTGATATTTAGAATACTACGCGGATGCCAATCTGCATATGCCAGCGCGAAGATATTTCGTTTAGCGTATATTCAGCGCCTGTGAACTTATACACAGGGCGGTAACCACCCTCCACCTCCTTAAGCTCCGTAACGGTAACTGGCGACAACGACCAATTTGAGGTGCGGTGTACAAGACCCCACGAACGCGAGATAAGGTTCGAGAGGTTGAGAATGTCGAGTGATAGCTCTACGCGGCGGTCACTCTTCTTGTCGAAGTAGAACGACTGCGCAACGTGTAGGTCGAGGCGATGTACGAATGGCAATGAGTGAGAGTTGCGCTCGGCAAACTTACCACGATTTGCGCTAAGGTACTTATCGTCGTTGATATAGTTGTTGAATGCCTCAGCCGAAGTGTCATCAGCCCAAAGCATTGACTCCATCTCGCTCTCCATAGGAATGTAAATCAGTGAGTTACCCTTCGAAGTGTCACCATTTACATCTCTATTATTTGCGTACGTGAGCGAGTAGTGGTCACCCGAATATCCATTGTAGAGAAGCATTGCGTTTGTGCCAAAAAGACCATAACGGCGTGTGTATGAGATAGATGCTACGACCTTGTGAGGGAACTCATAAATCGAGCTACTCAACTCAGGGGAGTTGCTATTCGCAGCGTAGGTACGTCCCCAGTTTGTTGATGACTGTGCCGAAACACCATCGTTGATGCTCTTTGACTGTGAGTAGGTGTATGCTGCAGTGAGGTTGAGGCCCTCGAGTGTGCCAGTGAAGTGGTACTCGGCACGTGTTGTTGCCGACCACGAGTAGCCCTTATTCGTGTTACCAAGACGATATACAGCAGAGTAGTTCTTGGTGTTCGAGGTGTAATAAGTCGCTGATGTAGAGCTATCTACGCCACCTACGAACAATCTTTTGCCATTATCTTCGGCGATAAGATTCTCGACAATTGCGTTGTTAAGTCCCTTGGTGTAGTCGGCATCAAGGCTCGCAATAAGGCCACCTACACGATACTCCGCACCCAATGCTACGCGGAAGACCTGTGGATAGCGGAAGCCACTCTCCACCACATCAATCGAAGGGTTGCTCTGCTTGCCAATAGCCTCTGGGTTGAGCGTAAAGTCTGGCGTTGGGGTATCTGCCGAGTTATTCACCGTAACACTCATCGAGCGCATACCGTTATTCTGGTAGCAGTTCGCAAGCCATACGAATGGAATACGGCCTGTATATACACCTGCGCTTGCACGTAACTTCAAGTTCTTCAATGGGTTAAGCTCAATACCTACGCGTGGCGAAAGGAGTATCTGAATGCGAGGAATATTGCCAACTCGAACGTCATACTTTGCTGCAATTTCGCTCTCGTTGAAGCTTTCGTTAATGCCTATTTTGTCGAACATCACGGGGATGTCGGCGCGGAGTCCAAAGGTGAACTTGCCAAGATTCGAAAGTCGTATTTCATCCTGTGCATATAGGGCAAATTGTCCTGTGGTCATTGGAGGATTGCGCTTGCCATCAGCGAAGTAGCCATACTGGTATCTCGAGGCGTTATCGGCAAGGAAATCATCCAAAGATGCGTAGGTGTAGGAGCCTCGGGCATTGGCCAAATAGAGGTTGTCGGCACGATAGATTTCGTTCGAAGTTCCGAACGTAATCTCGTGATTACCACGCCATAACGTTATGTCATCGCTAAGGATAAATACATCCTGCTTAAGCATATTACGTCCCGAATATGGACTTGTGCCGATGACCGCAGTGCCATTGCCACGCTCACCCAACGAGTTGATTGTTACTGCGGGCAGACTCTCCGGTGTTGTGCGGCCATCCTGCTGGTAGGTATATCCCACGCGGAGGTCATTCGAGCCGCCTTCGAATGATGAGTTAAGCTCGGCAACTACAGAGTGCGTGCGGCTGATGTTCGTGTACTCCGCACCTGTGAAATAGAATGTCTGTGCGCTATTGGATGAGGCATCTGCATCGGCGTGTAACATATTGTAGCGCAACGACATATGATTATTGTTGTTGATATTCCAGTCGAGGCGTGCTACGGCAGAACCTGTCAGAGAGAGTAGGTTATTTAGGCCATAACCACCGCCATCGTAACCTGTCAAAGCCTCGTAACGCTCCGAGATTGCCTTTGCCTCCTCGAGTGTTACCGCCGAAACACTGCTGCCAGGGTAGTTGGTTGTAGGTGTGCTGTTGCGGTTAAACTCTCCCGCAGCGAAGAAGAATAATTTATTCTTAACGATTGGGCCTCCGAGAGTTACGCCCACGATGTTGGTCATCTGCTCAGATAGGCGAGTGCGCTTCGCAATACCCTTTCCTGGTGTTGTGCCCCAGAACTCCTCGTTATTATAATAGGTATAAGCAGAGCCCCTGAACTCGTTATCGCCAGAGCGTGTAACAGCCTTAATCGCACCTCCCGTAAAACCGCTTTCGCGAACGTCAACGGTTGATGTAGAGATAGTTACGTTGCTAATTGCGTCGATAGGAATAGGGTTTGCCTGGGTGAGTGAGCCAATCATTCCTGTGGTGCCAAGACCATAGATGTCTGCCGAAGATGTGCCGTCAATAGTGAATGAGTTGTAGCGCGTACTCTGGCCACCGAGGATGATGCCTCCCGATGCTGGAGAAACAGATGACGAGAGGAGGTTTGCGAGGTCGTAAATCGAACGGTCGATGGATGGAATGCCCTCCATATCGTCACGGCTGAAGGTTGTTCCATTTTTCGCTACGGCAGAACCAATGACGATAACGTCATCTACGGCCAACGACGACTCAACAAGTGTTGTGTTGAGAGTTTCGTTGCTATTTAATAGTAGATTTAAATCGTTGTAAATTACACTATTATATCCGATATATGCAATTGTAATGGTGTATGGGCCTCCTACGCGCATACCATTAATAACGAAGTGTCCTTCGCTATTTGTAATTGTTCCATATTGCGTACCAGATGGTGTGTGGAGTGCTACGATTGTAGCACCGACAAGAGGAGTGTTGTCGTTGGTGGTTACCTGACCTCGGATCGCCGATGTAGTAACCTGCGCAGTCGACACTGCCACGACAAGAAGCAGTGCGACAGTTAAAAGCAGTCGCTTCATAGGTTGAGATTTAGGGACACTATTT
>JADBON010000219.1:0-3004 GCA_015656305.1 Alistipes sp. | reverse complement strand
CGTGGTTTGAAGGGTGCGAAGTCTCGCTCTGGTTACTCAAGCAAGCTTGGTTTCGAGGGTGGTCAGATGCCTTTGCAGCGTCGTCTTCCAAAGTTTGGTTTCACAAACATTAAGCGCGTAGAGTACAAGGCTATCAACCTCTCTACATTGGAGGATCTCGCAGCAAAGAACAACCTCACTGAGGTAACTTTCGAGACTTTGGTTCAGGCTGGCTTCGTTTCTAACAACGATAAGGTTAAGATTCTAGGTAACGGTGCTATCACACGTGCTTTGGCTGTTAAGGCTAACGCATTCTCAAAGAGCGCAGAGGCTGCTATCGTAGCTGCTGGTGGTTCTGTAGAGAAGTTGTAGTGTGGCGCAGTTGACTGCTAGAACGAGGGTTTGTCTAACGTCGAAACAGGTAATACATTATAATATATATATCGGTTGAGACGTTGGGCTACCAAGCCTGGGAACTCCCTTCGGAAAGAGCAGTTGATAAGTTTAAGAATCCAAAAACCTAATTATTTATGAATACGTATATTATTGTTGGTATTATTCTAGTGGCTCTCGTCGCGCTACTTGCAACCAACAAGAAACTCGTTGAGACGCTCAAGAACATCTATAAGATCGAGGAGCTTCGTAAGCGTATCCTCTTTACGCTCGGCCTTCTTCTTATCTATCGATTGGGCAGCTTTGTGACTCTCCCAGGCGTAAACCACGCAATCTTGGAGCAGTGGACACAGAACTTTGCGAACGATAGCAGCAGCCTTATGGGCTTGTTGAATATCTTCTCAGGTGGTGCGTTCTCACAGGCTTCAATCTTTGCACTCGGTGTTATGCCATACATCACCGCGTCTATCATCATTCAGTTGTTGGGTATTATGGTACCTTACTTCCGTAAGATGCAGCGCGAGGGTGAGAGCGGACGTCGCAGAATGAATCAGTGGACACGTTTCCTTACTATCGCTGTGTTGCTTTTGCAGGCTCCAGCCTACCTTGCAACTCAGGTAATTTCATCAGGCGCAGTTACTGTAACAGGTGACTTCTTGGGTATCGCTAACGGTGCATTTATCGTACCAGCTGTGATTATCCTTATCGCAGGCACAATGTTCATTATGTGGCTTGGTGAGAAGATTACCGACAAGGGTATTGGTAACGGTATCTCATTGATCATTATGATTGGTATCGTAGCACGTCTCCCACAATCGTTCCTCCAGGAGCTTATGTTCCAGACAACAGGTGGTGGTAGCATCATTATGCTTTTGGTAGAGCTTGTATTCCTTGCTCTTGTATTTATGATGGCTATCGCGATTGTTCAGGCGGTTCGCAAGATTCCAGTACAGTACGCAAAGCGTATCGTGGGTAATAAGCAGTATGGTGGTGTGCGTCAGTACATTCCTTTGAAGTTGAATGCTGCCAATGTAATGCCTATTATCTTCGCTCAGGCACTTATGTTCATCCCTGGTTTGATCTGGGGTGGTCAGTGGCTTGATATCACAAGCTTCTGGTACAACTTTACGCTTTTCGTGTTGGTAATTGCATTTACTTACTTCTACACTGCAATTATCGTTAACCCTCAAATGATGGCGGACGATATGAAGCGCAACGGTGGTTTTATCCCTGGTGTTAAGCCTGGTAAGAGCACAGTTTCGTATATCGACGACATTATGACAAGAATCACCCTTCCAGGTTCGGTGTTCCTTGCAATCATCACAGTTCTTCCTGCGATTGCTATGACACTCGGCATCACTCAGGGCTTTGCTTACTTCTTCGGAGGTACATCGCTTTTGATTATGGTAGGTGTTGTTCTTGACACTCTTAAGCAGATCGAGAGCTACTTGTTGATGCGTCACTATGACGGTCTTATGAAGACAGGACGTATCCAGGGTCGCTACTAATAGTTTACCACAAGAGGAGAGCTGCCTCAGAGCAAGCTCGCAAGACAGCTCTCCGCTTTATTAGCCAAGACGATGATATTTCTGAAAACAAAAGAGGAGATTGAGATTCTCCGCGAGAATAATATTTTGGTGAGCCGCGCACTTGCAGAGGTAGGTCGCCATATCAAGCCAGGTGTCACAGCACGCCAGCTGAACGATATCGCCGAGAAGTTTATTCGCGACAACGGAGCTATTCCCGCTTTCCTCGGATATCAGGGCTATCCTGCAGCGTCGACAATATCTATCAACGAGCAGGTCGTTCACGGTATTCCGTCAGATTACGTCATCAAAGAGGGCGATGTAGTATCGGTGGATTTAGGCACCGTTATGAAGGGGTTTGTTGGTGATTCAGCATATACATTTGCTGTAGGGCAGGTCAGCGACGAGGTTCGACAGTTGCTCGACGTCACCAAAGAGGCTCTTCGCAGGGGTGCAGCACAGGCCAAGGCAGGTAACCGCGTAGGCGATATATCTGCGGCAGTGCAGGATTATGCAGAAAGCTTCGGCTTTGGCGTAGTGCGTGAGTTAGAGGGCCACGGCCTCGGTCGCAAGATGCACGAGGAGCCAGGCGTACCTAACTATGGCGCACGAGGCAGAGGACCATTATTGAAAGAGGGTATGGTAATCTGTATCGAACCGATGATTACAATGGGCAGCCGACAGGTAGTCTTTGAGCGAGACGGTTGGACCGTTCGCACCAAGGATCGCAAGCCCGCCGCACACTACGAATATGCAGTGGCAGTAGGCAAGGATGGCCCAGACATTTTGACGGATTTCAGCATCATTGAGGAGGCTATTAATAACTAAATCTTATGGCAAAACAGACTGCTATTGAACGAGACGGAACCATCATCGAGGCGTTGTCAAACGCAATGTTCAGGGTGGAATTGGATAACGGACACGTTATCACGGCTCATATCTCGGGTAAGATGCGAATGCACTACATTAAGATTTTGCCCGGTGATAAGGTAAAAGTAGAAATGACACCTTACGATTTGAGTAAGGGTCGAATATCTTTCAGGTACAAATAATTAAGAATGCTTCGGTTATGAAAGTAAGAGCATCAATTAAGAAGAGAAGCGAGG
>JADBON010000208.1:0-3138 GCA_015656305.1 Alistipes sp. | reverse complement strand
TGACGTACAATCTTCGAGGCGCTATCTGGCGATGCGTGAACAGGTGTGGTGTCGTTGCAGATAATAACCGCACGATTATCCATCTCTACCGCTCTACGGCTCGATATTGCCAATGCTGTTGTTATCACAAAGCCCACGATAAGCACTATTGCCACGAAGAAGCCCACCTTACGCAGTAGGATATTTGCCGAGAGGAGATACATCATCACCAAGATGAGTGTTGCGGCGAGCATCACAACCGACGTTACTGCCCAGCCGTTGGATGTCATCAGCGAGCGTAATCCCTGCCATATCGTAGCTATGAAGCTCTGTGGGATGCTCTCAGTATCATTCGTGTGGTCTACGGCAAGCTCAAGGTTATAGCGTGCATCTGCCATTGCGGGGTTTAGCTTCAGTGCGCGGTGGTAGTTCAATACCGCCTTGCCAAGCTCTCCTGAGGCGAAGTTACGTGACGTGGTGCTGTTATTCTGTCCAAGTTTGAAGTAGGCATTCGCAAGGTTGTAGTAGACCTCTGCTGAGGCCTCGCCAAGGGTTACGATACGCTCAAAGGCTGTGACAGCATCGGCATAGTTGCGACTCTCGTAGGCCTTGAGGCCCTCCTCCCAGCACGCTGCAGCGGTGGTTGTAGCATCGGCAGCGCGAAGATTTGTAGGTGCAACCATAATGATAACACCCACTAAAATAGCTGATATATAATAAATTACTCGTTTCATCTTCGTACGATTATCGTTTTATAGCACCCTCGATTTTCGACATCACATCTACCGCCTCGGTATAGGCATCGTTCATCTCGACCTCTGTTGCTGGAGAGTATTGTGCCTCCTCCGAGCGTGATATAATCTCGCAGAACTCCTCGGCGATAGTAGCTGCTACGTTACGGCGATAAAGCTCCTCGCGGATGCGCTCCTTCGTGAGGTTCGACACAGGGATGTTGAACTTATCGCTGATATATCCCCACAACGCGCGAAGCATCTCCTCATAGAAGGCGTGGCGGTTACCCTCGTTCATATAGCGCTCTGCGGTGCGAAGTCGCTGAATAGCAACCTTATCGGCACGCTTCATACGTCGTGCTACGATATTGCGGTTATCGCGGATGCGCTTGTTTAGGAGTGTGTACACAACAACAAATATCGCAACGATAATCACAATAAGTAGCCAATACATAGGTGTCAGTACGAAGAACGAGGCCGCCTTGCGTGGCATATCGCCCGTATGGATGAAACGGATATCGCGGTCGAGCTGACGCATAGTACCTCCAAAGCCCGCATAATGCTCCACGATTTGAGGTGTTGTTCCCGTGCCATCATCCTTAACCGTAATGGTAAATGGCTCGGTAGAGAGGGTGTTATACTCACCTGTTGCGGGGTTGAAGTAGCTGAAGCGGATAGGCTCGATGGTAAACTCACCTGCCGAGCGCGCTACGAATGGATAGGTGTATGTAATATTTCCCGAGGTATCTGTTGCCGACGCTGTGATGTTATCCACAATCTTTGTGTCGTACTGCTCGAATGACTCTGGGAGGGTTACTACGGGTGCGGTGATAAACTTCAAGTTACCACTACCCGAGATAGTTATCTCGATTTGGTCTGCCGAGTTACTCTCTATCTCCGCCATAGGCATCTTGCTCGATAGACGGAAGTTACCCACAGCGCCATTGAATGATGCTGGAGCGCCCGCTGGGAACTCCTTGACGTTGATAGTCACAGGGTTGCTCTTCAGGTCACGCGATACGTGATATACCTGACGGCCACCGAAGAATGGATTTGCGCTACGGCTATCCTGAACAACCACCTGGGCGATTGCCGTAAGCGATGCCGAAGGGATGGTTATGGCTCCTGTCTGCTGTGGAGAGAGGAGCAACTCTGTAATTTTATATGTCTCGTAGATGCGGCCGTTGTACTCCTCACGCGAAGGGGTGTTGTCGAACGATAGCTCCTGCGACCAGAAACCATCAAACGCAGGTAACGAGAAATTCTCAATGTTGTTGATGTTGGCACGTGTGTATAGCACCAACGAAGCACGCAAAGACTCTCCCTTGTATAGCTCTGTATTAGATACTTTGAGTCGTAGGAGGATGTCCTCTTTGCCAATTTGTGATTCGGGGTTTCTCTCCTTCGTACCCCTATTTTGTGAGGCGTTACTCTTCTCTTCGATAACCTCAATAGGCTGAGGTCGTGTGCTATATACCTTGTCATCAACCTTTATCTGTGCTGCACCTATGGTGAACTTTCCCACCTCCAAAGGCATAAGGACATAGGTAAAGGTACAGTTGTAGCTTGTCGACTGTTTGCCGTTTATGAACTGTACGGAGTGTCCCGTAGATATCGAAGGTCCCGCAATAACCTCGAAACCCTCGAACGATGGGGCTTCGATGCTCTTCGAGTCAGGCTCCTTGTCTATGGTAAACTCCACACGAAAAGGCTGTCCCAAAGCCGTAAGGGCTGGGGCATTAACCTTGAACGATGCCTGTGCCCACGACGTAATTGCCGAGGCGAGCATCACAAAAATAAGAGATAGTCTTATAAGTAGTTTCATACGAATAACAACACTCGTTCCGATATTTAGCAAACGCTTCGGAGGGCGTTTTTATTGTTGTTAAACAGAATATGTGTGACGCACAGCGTTGCCGAGCGTCACACATATTATCTGATTATTAGTGAGCGAAATCTGCGAAGAAGTCGTTACCCTTATCATCTACGATGATGAATGCAGGGAAGTTCTCAACGTAAATCTTACGCACTGCCTCCATACCGAGCTCCTCGAAGTCTACAACCTCTACCTTCTTGATAGAGTTCTTCGCGAGGATAGCCGCAGGGCCACCAATAGAGCCGAGGTAGAAGCCACCGTTAGCCTTACAAGCGTCAGTCACCTGCTGTGAGCGGTTACCCTTAGCAACCATCACAAGCGAGCCACCAGCCTTCTGGAAGAGGTCAACGTAAGAGTCCATACGACCAGCTGTTGTAGGGCCGAACGAACCTGAAGCCATACCTGCTGGAGTCTTCGCAGGGCCTGCGTAGTAAACAGGGTGATTTTTGAAGTACTCTGGCATAGGCTTACCCTCGTCGAGCATCTGCTTGATGCGAGCGTGAGCGATATCACGTGCTACAACCAACGTACCCTTGAGGTTGAGGCGTGTCT
>JADBON010000193.1:0-3427 GCA_015656305.1 Alistipes sp. | reverse complement strand
GGTGTCCACATCGTGAGGCGGAGAGCGGAAAAGGGGGTTGTACGTTCTGTCTTGGCGAGGCATTTACACCCTCATATTGCCAATCGCAACAATCTATCACAGAGCAGATTAACGCTGCCATAAATTTTCACCTATCACGTCATAGAACAGCAGACAAATATCTTGCATATTTTCAGGCTGGCACCAACACCTTTGCTCCATTAGAGAGGCTCAAGGTGCTATACGAGGAGGCTCTCGCGCACCCTAAAATCGAGGGTATAATAATCGGCACACGCCCCGACTGCGTAAGTTCCGAAATACTCGACTATTTGGAGTATTTATCGCACCGTCATTACGTCGCAGTTGAGTATGGCATAGAGGCTACCGAGGATGCAATTTTGCGTCACGTAAATCGCGGTCACGACTTTGCAACGGCAGTCGAAGCGGTGGCGGCGACGCGCGCACGAGGTATAGATGTGGGCGCGCACTTTATCCTCGGGCTACCCTATCAAAGCCGCGAGGATATCCTAACGCAGATGGCGGATATAAATGCCCTAAATCTCAATTTTGTAAAGTTTCACCAGTTGCAGATATATCGCGACACCCCTCTTGCAAAGGAGTGGTCGGAGCATCCCAAGAGGTTTCTTTTTGCGCAAGATTTTGGCGTGGCGGAGTACGTGGAGTTAATGGCAGATGTGGTGCGTAGGCTCGATAGCAAGGTTGCCATAGAGCGTTTTGCATCGCAGGCACCGCGCAACTTAATACTCGGTTCGCCGCTGGGTGGAATACGTATGGATGCGCTAAAGGTAAGGATTGCGGAGCGTCTTAACGCACTGAATGCCAAGCAGGGAGATTTACTATAAACGAAGAGGGCTGTACCGCGGTACAGCCCTCACTCATTATTTTTAGAAGTATTTGATATCCTTATCCTCGATTGCCGAGATTAGGTTATTCGCAGCCGACGATGCTCCGATGCGGAAGAGGTCGGTAGTAAGCCACTCCTTACCAAGCACCTCCTCGACAATGGTGTAGTAGAGTGCTGCATCCTCTGGGGTTCTAACACCTCCAGCAGCCTTGAAACCTACCTTGCGACCCGTGAGGTTGTAGTAATCCTTAATAGCGTGACACATAACAAAAGCAGCCTCTGGCGTTGCAGCAACGTCAATCTTACCCGTAGAGGTCTTGATGAAGTCGGCACCCGCAAACATCGACACCAACGATGCACGACGGATAAGCTCTGGAGTCTTCAACGCGCCCGACTCGATGATAACCTTGAGGACTACATCCTTTGCCTCCTCGCGAAGAAGCTCCACCTCCGAAGCTGCCTCCGAGTCGTGACCCGCGAGCATCATACCTGGGTTAAGGACAATATCAATCTCATCAGCACCATTCTCAATTGCCATAGCAACCTCCAACGCCTTAACCTCAATGAAGCTCTGCGACGCTGGGAAACCTCCCGCAACAGAGGTGATACGCATAGGAGTGCCATCAATCTCGAGGCCTACGGTCTCAACGAAAGATGGGTAGACACAGATAGAGGCTACGTTAGGAATATGAGGGTACTTCTCGTAGAAATCGAGAGCCTTACGCACGAAAGTCTGCACAGACTCCACAGAGTCGGTACACGACAATGTGGTGAGGTCGATAGCCGAGTAGCAGAATTTGTAAACGTCAATGTTACCATTACGGTTGGCAGCCATCTTGATTTTAGCTACCTCCTTTGCAACTTGAGCATCAGTGTGCGCTGGTGCGTATTTCTCTAATTCCTTTGCGTAGTCCATAGTCTGACAATTTTGTAATCACAAATTTACGAATATTTTGTGAATTGAGCAACAACTAAACCTTTTTTTTTGCACCTCGAAGTATAAGATATCACAAAAAAAGGTTGCGCCCAGTGGACGCAACCTCGATTATTGTATGTTGGTTACAAATTACATTGCAACAACTACAGAAGCTGGAAGAACCTTGTTTACAGAGAGGTTCACAGCCTCGCGGTTAGCAACAGCTGCAGTAGCCTCAGTCTTTGTAACGTTAGAGATAGGACCATACTTCCAATTTACGAAGTCGTTACCATCAGCGTCACCCATCAAGTAGAGCTGGTCGCCGTCGTAACCCAAGAAGTCGTGAGCTACTACAGTAAACTTCTCACCACCGTTGAGCTCACCGTTACCTGCCTGGTATGTGATGTTACCCTGAGCATCCATAGCGAGTGCGTAAGCAACGAACTCACCAGTTACGAGTGTGTGACCCTTAGAAGTCTCACAGAATGGGAACCAGCAAGCGTATACACCGTTACCAACCTCTGAAACTGCAGCAAATGCAGTGATGCAAAGGTAATCAACACCGTCCTGTGAAACTACATAACCGAATGCTGGAAGATCAGCGCTCAAGTTGCTAAGACCATATACGTCAACCTCATCAGAAGTACCAGGAACAGCTGTTACAGTGAATGTGAAGTTAGAAACCTGGTCAGTAACTGCAGTTGGGTCAGAGTTGATGTCTACCATCTTGTCAGTCTTTGCAGTGTAAGTACCAATCCAACGCTCTGTAGCCTCAGACAACTGAGCCTCCTCGGTAGTGATATCGCTCTTAGCCAAGAACTCGATACCATCCTCATTTGTAACCAATGTGCAAAGTGTGTAGCTTGTAGAACCGTCAGTACCCTCGAATACGTTAGTGAAGCCCTCAGCACCGTTAATGCCACCCAAAACTACCTCAAGAGTCTGAGCATCGAATGTGTTAAGATTATCCTTGATATCCTTGTCTGAAGCACCCTCAAGACCTGATGTCACGAACAAACCATACTTAACATCAGCGATGCCAGTACCCTTCCAAGTGAACCATACGGCGTTAGCCTTTGTGATACCCTCTGCTGAATCCTCTGCAAGGAACAACTCCTGTGTAAACCAGTTGCACTCCTTGATACCAGAAACTGTAACAACAATCTTTGCGCTGTCAGAATCCTCGTAACCCTTACCAGTAGCCTTTACACGTACAGTGTACTCACCCTCGTTAAGGTTCTCAACAGTGTAAGAGCACTCTGCAACAGTGTAGTTCTTACCATCGAAGTTTACGATGTAAGCATCAGCACCTGAAACGGCGTTCCAAGAAATAGTGAAGCTTGTCTCAGTAGTTGTAGATGTCAACTCTGGAGTAGCAAGCTTACCCTTTGGCTCATCATTTGGACCATCAGGAGTCTCAGAACAAGCCACGAAAGCGAACATAGCAGCCAAAACTGCCATCATAGAAAAAAGCTTTTTCATTTTCGTTTTGTTTTAAATTATAAATTAAGTAAAATGTGTTTCGCAATGGATATGTGAAAACATAACGTTCAACCCTCAAAAATTATTTTCTCGAAGCAAACTTTATATGGACACATATATGGCGCGAAGATAGGAAAAATTTTCGTAACTATATGCGAAATAGCAAGAAAAAAATATGATTCAGT
>JADBON010000253.1:0-2611 GCA_015656305.1 Alistipes sp. | reverse complement strand
GTCCGCTCCTATCTGCGTATGATTAGCGATAAGAGTACGGCGTGGGGTAAGGATTCGAAACTCACAATTGCCGTATGTCAGGATGATACGAGTCAGTCTGTTGCGGCGGCGTTGTATATGCCTATCGAGGTTTATGGTGCGGTGCAGCAGATTTGGGTATATCAGCGTGAGTCGGGCGATATAATTCGTAGCCTTGAGTATGCTGGTAGCGCCGATGAGCGATATATGAAACTTCGTCCTTTCGGAATGCTCTATGATGGCTTGGTGGGCGATGATGACTACACGCAGAAGGCTGTGTATGTGAATGGTGTATATAGTCTTAAAGAACTTAAGAAGGTGAGGTGTTATGGTAGAAAACGTGTGGAGCGCGAGTTTAAGGAGAGTTGGGATAGCCTTATTATGGCACATAAGTTCTCGAACTACTACTTCGTGGACTCTATACCGCAGAAGCTACGTGCCGTAGGTGCCGAGTGTACTGTTGCCAGCATCGCCAGACTCTTTGAACTCTACAAGAGCGAGCTTGAGCGTATGGAGCATAACCGCTGGGATTTGCAGGAGCTTATCCTCGGTTTTGCGGCGTGCGACAAGGATTCTCAGGATGCTATCAAGACATCGCTTGCGAAGTATAAGGCTGGAAAGATAGAGAAGAACGAGTTTAAGAAGTGTCTAAATAGCTATCGTTCAGGTATCTACCATATGCACAGCTGTATCTGCTCTTTCGAGTTTCTTGATAATATAGATGAGGGAGCAAAGGATTATGATAGGCTTTTAAATAGTGCTATCCCAAGAATTTTGCGATTGGTGAAGGGTATGCCTCTATACCGCAAGAGTACTCCACGTGACTAATCATCGGAGCCGAGGACGCGGCTACGGCGATAACCGAGGGCGGCGAGGAGTGCCAAAATCAGCGTTATGACTCCACTTACGAAGAAGCCGAAATGGGGGCTTTCGATGCCGAAGAGGTGGTTGATGCCATCTATGAGGAATGGAGCTACGAGGATGGCGGCATAGTTCACCGACATAACAATAGAGAGTGCCAGAGTGGCAAGATGAGGCGGCGCGTTTGTAGCCGCCTTATCGTATATTATAGGCTGCATAACGCCATATCCAAGACCTGTCATCACAACACCCACGATGAGCCACAATGCCGTAGGATGCATTAGGGCAATGAGCATTAGTCCGACGCCCATAACTATCAGCGACACAAGGTTTATCTTGTTGCTAAACACCGCAATAAGACGATTCAACAAGAGACCTGGAGCCATAATGGCAAGGAAGAATAGCGAGATTATAACACCCGAAGTTGAGGCATCCATACCGCCTTTTGCTACCAATGCCGAGGTGTTGTAGGTTACAACAAGCGACGTGTAGGTAATTACGAAATAGAAGAGCATAAGTCCCACAATCATACCGCCATTTAGACTCTGCTGACGATGCTGTGCACCTTCGGGAGGTTCGGGCATCGGGGTGCTGGAGCGAAGTGCTGGAATGAGGATTAGTGTGATTGCGGGGAGGAGATATACGGCAAAGGCAAAGTGCCAACGTATCTCGGCGAGCCAGCCCACAGCGGCGGTGGCTACAACAAGCGTAAGATTGTTTACTGCCGAGCTGATACCCAGCATCTTAACACGATAGTCGCCCGTAAAATAGTCGACGATAAAACCTGTCGATAGGGGTATGATGATTCCCGCACCGAAGCCCATTACGGCGCTCAGTACAATAAGTTCACGTAGGCTTGTCGAGAGCATCGAGCCGATGCCCGAAAGTAGGAAAATCGTGCATCCCAACACCAAAAGTTTCACCTTATTTCCGCGCTGCGACCATCGTCCTGCGAGCAACATCGCGGGGATGATAAGCAACGAAGGTAGCGATTCGAGCATCTCTATCTCAAGGTTGCTTGCTTTCGGAAATATGCTATCCAAGTCGTTGAGAATAGGCGATATAGCCAAACCTGGAAGCGATACTACGGCCGAGATTGAGAGTATGGCAACGAGAGCTACAAGAGAGATGGTGCCTTTTCCTGTCGAGATTTTCATAGTTGAGCGTTTTTCTCCTACTATGTGCAATAGGTGTGCCACAAAAAAGAGGGTGTCCACCATTGTGAACACCCTCCTAAAGTTGAGGTATAGTCGACTACCACGCGAAGAGTGGGTACTGCAACATAAGCTCGTTAACATCCTTGCGTACTGCTGCGATGTTTGCCTCGTTCTCTGGGTCAGACAATACGCGGTCGATAAGCTCTGCGATATAGTCCATCTTATCCTCCTTCAAACCACGAGTTGTGATGGCTGGAGTACCGAAACGCAAACCTGATGTTGTGAATGGAGTGCGTGAGTCGAATGGTACCATATTCTTGTTTGTTGTGATGTCGGCAGCTACCAAGCACTTCTCTGCAAGCTTACCTGTAAGCTCTGGGAACTTAGTGCGAAGGTCAACCAACATAAGGTGGTTGTCAGTGCCGCCCGATACAATCTTATAGCCACGCTTTGTGAGAGCCTCGGCCAAAGCCTTAGAGTTCTTAACAACCTGCTGCTGATACTCCTTATACTCTGGTGTGAGAGCCTCGCCAAATGCTACTGCCTTTGCAGCGATAACGTGCTCCAATGGACCG